>JBDQII010000273.1:0-6971 GCA_040264395.1 Verrucomicrobiota bacterium | reverse complement strand
CATTAAGGTTCGGCCTCGTACTTTCAAAAAATGGAGGCGCAGTGAAGAAAATGCTTCCCATATTCAAGCTCGGGGGTGGTGCTAGTCTGGGGTCAGGCAAACAATGGGTTTCCTGGGTGTCTGTGGATGACGTGACAAGGTGTCTTGAGATGCTGGCAACCTACACCAATCTGAGTGGTCCGGTTAATTGCACCAGCCCTCATCCAGTCAGATTTACAACATTTGCAAAAACATTGGCCAGGGTGGTAAGGCGACCCGTTTTTTTTAAAATCCCCTCCATTGCAGTCAGGATTCTTTTTGGAGAGATGGGAAACGCAACCCTTCTCGCAAGCTGCAGAGCAAACCCGGCCAAACTAATGGAAAGCGGCTTCAAATTTGAGGATCCTCTCATCGAACCAACTTTCCGCAGGTTGATCAACGGGTAACTCTTTTGCGCGATCAAGCATCGCATCTGCCAGCAAACCAGACAAAAAAAGCGCTTCGGTAAAACCGAAGCGCTCTGAAAGATATTTTGCGATTACGTTGGATCAACGTCCGCGGAAGTCTTCGTCACCAGGAACGGCAAGTTGGACAGTTTCAATACCTACGTCACGGATGGCAACACCAAGCTTGGAGTTACTGAATCCTTGAACACTACCATCACCCATTGCAACGTTACCGGCTAGATCATGGATGTTTTTGTCATATCCAGGAGTTGGATTTGGCAATGGACGTGCGTCTGTGCGACGAGCGCGCATGCGGAATTGGAAAACAACGCCGTCATCAATTTGAGCACGATCACTGTTGGTGATGTTACGGTCGCCTGACAGAAGACTCTGTGGCAGGGTTTCGTCTGCATCAAATCCTACGAAGTAACTGATATTCTGGTTCGCATTGAAAGCTTCCTGAACATTGTCACGTGAAGAACGGATACGGTTGGTGTTCCAGGTTGTGGATTCAACACGACCTAGACCATCACTGGGGCAAAGCACGATTTTTGGAGTCTGCAGCTCATTGGAGAGAGACAAGAAATGCCTCCATACCTGAGTTGCGCCTGTGCGACGATCGACAGCACCGGCAGAACCACCTTGGTCATCAGGCACTTGCATTGGATAAAGATCACCATTATCCGTTGCAAAGATGCGGAATGCGAGTCCCACGTTCTTAAGGTTACTGACGCACTTGATTTTCTGTGCTTTAGCTTTGGCTTTGGCCAATGCCGGCAACAGCATGCCCGCCAAAATGGCGATGATTGCAATCACGACCAGCAGCTCGATGAGCGTGAAAGCACCTAATTTCGTTTTTTTCAAACGTTGGTTCATACTATTATTTATTGAGATATTGTAATGAGTTTTTGGGTTGCTCGGAACGACAATGCATGAATGTGCCTATGAACATCAATCGGTGTTACCACTATTTGAAACAGAGGGTTAACACTTACTGCATACAAAAAGCATATCAATCATGATTTAGTAATGCCATCCATTCTGGTATCTTCACCCCAAAGCACCGCAAATCGAACGAGCTCTGCCCTTGTTTTGATATCGAGTTTCTGACGAATGCTTGCTCTGTGGGCTTCCACTGTTTTGACGCTCATGCTTAAAAGTTTGGCAATTTCCCGGCTTTCTCGCGCCTTTCCCACAAGGGCCAGGACTTCGAGCTCTCGGTCTGTCAGGTGGCTCACGGGTGACGATGAGGTTTTTGTTTGCCGCCCAGTTAAATTATTTAAAAAATTACTGGCGACAAGATCACTTACATGGACTTCGCCCTTCAGTATGGTTTGGATGGCGACAATAAGCTGTTTGGCTCCCTCCGATTTCATTACGTAGCCACGCGCACCTGCTCTCAAAACACGTTCTGCATAAAAGGTTTCCTCATGCATCGAAAAGACAAGTATTTCCACTTCAGGCTGAACTTTCCTTAAATCCTTGATAAGTTCCAAGCCACTGCGTCCACGCAGAGTCAGGTCAACGATCAACAAATCAGGTTTGAGCTTTTGAACTTTCTCAAGTGTATCATCCGCATTGTCGGACTCGCCTATGAGAGTCAGTGATGCATGCGCATCTATCGAATCCCTGATTCCAGCTCGAGTCAGAGGATGATCGTCGACAACAAAAATGGAACGGATGGGTTCTGGTTCGGTCTTGACCATGGTTCAAAGCATTGAATTCAAAGTGAGGCTTGGTTCGTTTAATTGGCGTGTAATATCGCCGATGGGATGCGACATATTACTTTCACACCTTGGGGTGTATTCTCACAAAAGCTTAGTTGAGCATGCAACAATTGACTGCGAAATCGCATATTGGAGACACCGCAACCAGTTTCACCCAACTGACCGTCCTCAACTTTCCCTTTCCCATTGTCCTGCACAATCAATAACAGATCCTCCCCCTGCACCTCAAGCCGCACTTCAACGAGCGAAGCTGCTGAATGCTTGATCGCATTTTGTATGGATTCTTGTGCAATGCGGTATATGTGCACACCGGCCGTCGCCGAATGCAGAGCAATGTCATCATGAGACACAACAGATTTCAATTCCATAGGGATCACAGAGTTCATCAGATTCACCCAACTGGAAATCGCTTGAGGCAAGCCCACTTCTTCGATACATGAGGGATAGGACCATGCGATCATCGTTCGAGTTTTAAGAAGTGCATTTTGAACCACTTTGAGGAGGTTGCCTATCTTTTCGCTTCTCTCCACTTCCGTCATTGACGCATCGATTTGAATGGCGTGCAGGCCCATTTCAAGGCAGGTGAGATGAGGGCAAAGGTCATCGTGCAATTCGCGCGAAAGCTTGAGTTTGTCTGCTTCAATTACCTCAACAAGTTGATGGGTGTCAGGTCGCTTGAACGATGTGAGTGATGGGCTGCTTCCGTTTTTCACCAAGGCATCCTTCAACAGGGCAAGCAAGGTGCTTTTGGGCAACTTATCAAGTTCCTCGAAGTTCATTCAATCCACCCCCGCCATCGATAATATTGATAGCCTACCATTTCATGGGCAAGCTCATATAACTTTTGAAAGTTACCGGATTGAGGAAACAATTTCCATCTTCGCTTTTTCGCAGTAGTCGCATATCCTTTGAAATCGCACCCTACTGGCTGCACCTTGACTCCATGCTTTCGAAAAACAGCTTCGGCCCGCTTCATGTGCCAGGCAGAAGTCACCAGATAAAGGGTTGCCCAGTTCTTGCTTTTGACAAGTTCACGGACTCTGACCGCTTCATCACGCGTCGTGTAGGAGTTGTCCAAAAAATGCACTTCGCCTTTGACCATACCCCACCTCGTTCGCCACTCATTCAGCAATTGCCCCTCAGAAGTGATGGTTCCATTGATCTCATAATCACTTCCTCCAAATACGAGATTGTCCGCTTTACCGGATTCCATCAAATCGAATGCAGTCAGATAACGGTCGAAAGCATCACTGGCCGTGATGCCAAGCGCTTCTCCCGAGTGTGGAAACAGCCCCCCTCCCAAACAAATGACGGCATCCGCCTTGGGTAGAGCTGCCCAATCGCTGACAATGTAGGGCCGCTCGAGCTTTGCCAGTAGCCAGCCGGACAAGGGAGTCGCTCCCATACACCATACCAAGGTCCACAGAAGAAAAACAACGGCACTCGTCTTGTGTTCCTTGAGTTTCCGGAATCGCCAGGCAATGCATAATAGCAGAACCCATATCACAGCCAATGGATCCAAAGCTTCGCCCAGACGGTTGCTTAGATTAAGGTCAATCATTGATTGCTTCCTACTGTATTCAACAATATGACAAATTTAAATCCTGAAGATGTAAAAAGCCGCTTGTTATACTCATCCAGAACCTCAAGATCATGACCGGCAAAACGCACTGGAATGAATTTAACGAACGACCCGATCCCTCAACTCATCAAACGGCTGGCAGTTCCAGCCAGTGTTGGCTTCTTTTTCAACACGATGTACAACGTAGTAGACACTTATTTTGCGGGATTGTTGTCCGTGGATGCGCTCGCTGCATTATCCGTCTCTTTCCCGGTATTTTTCATTCTCATTGCAGTAAGCGCCGGCATTTCACAAGGAGCCACGGCCCTTGTATCCAATGCGCTCGGAGCAGATGATCTGGAGGGCGCTCGAGACATGGCGACTCAGTCGGTCATGTTCAGTCTCTGCACGGGCGTGATACTGATGATGGCAGGATTCCTCTCGTTTCCTTTTCTTTTTGGGCTACTTGGGGCAGAGGGCGAGTATCTGGATATCACCCTGACTTACATGAACTGTATCCTGACAGGTACTCTGTTCTTTATTGGCCAGTCGATCTTGAATGCCACTTTGAACGCTCAGGGTGATACGAAAAGTTATCGCAATCTGCTGATCATTGGATTTGTTCTGAATCTAATTCTGGATCCATGGTTCATGTACGGCGGGATTGGATTGCCAGCCATGGGCATTCGCGGAATCGCTCTGGCAACCATTTTGATCCAAGCCCTGGGGTGCTTCTATTTGGCATGGAGGATAGCATGTTCCAAACTGAAATACCCTTTGACACTTCAGCGATGGAAGCCGGATTTCTCAGCATGGGTACAGTTGGCCAGGCAGGGAATACCGGCTTCGATCAATATGATGACGGTTGCTGCGGGCATTTTTGTGATCACCTGGTTTATCAGTTTTTTCAGTAAGGAAGGAGTGGCCGCCTATGGCATTGCAACAAGGATCGAACAAATCATCTTGCTACCGACCATAGGGCTGAATATTGCAGTATTGACGCTGACGGGTCAAAATAACGGCGCTGGTCGAATGGACAGGATTATGGAAATGAGAAAAATTGCCATGAATGCTGGATTAATGATGATGATCACAGGTGGCATCGCGTTGTATTTTGCGGCACCCATGATGATGCGTTTTTTTACGGACAACGAGCAAGTATCGTCTATCGGGGCGGAATACCTGCGCATAGCTTCTTTCACTCTTTGCTCCTACGTGATCCTCTTTCAAACGGTCTTCATGCTTCAGGGCCTTAAAAAGCCGATGATTGCGCTCTGGATCGGTCTTTACCGACAGATTATTGCACCATGCGCTGTCTTCTATCTGTTGGCTTTTGTACTCGACTGGAAATTACAAGGTATCTGGTGGGGAATCTTTGGCGTGACCTGGAGCGCAGCAATATTTACTTTGTTTTATGGTCATCGTATTTTAAGTCGTATGAGTGAAGCCAGTGTTCAGCATTCAAAGAATTGACAAGGAATCCATGAAACAACAAGCCTCCCAAGATTCGTATCAAGCCGCAAGGCAATCAAGCCTTCCCCAGGTTGTCAGCGGTGTCGATGAACTTCACCAAATAGCACAGCTGGCTTCGACCGTCTCAGGATGCAAAACGGCAATGATTCATCTGCTTAATGGCGGGAAACTGGATATGTATGCAGGGAGAAACTGGGAACCTTCATTTCAGCATCGCGAGCTACCTTTTTACAAAAAGGTTCTGACAAGTGACCAAGCCATCGTCGTTGAGGATACATCTGTTGAATGGGATGGTGAAGGATCCTGTCTGTCAAAAGCTCCATGGAATTTCAAGTTCATGGCGGGCTTCCCTATCAGGAGCAAGCAAAATGCCCCACTTGGGGTCCTGAGCATCATGGACAAAAGCCAACATCGTTTAACCGTGGAGCAAATGGAGTCCTTGGAAATCTTATCCAAACACGCTGCAGGGACTATTTTCATGGGCACAGCAACCAACGAATTACACAAACTTTCAGACGAACATCAGAAAATCAAAAAAGCTTACGACGATTCCGAGGCTTTCTACCATAACCTTGTCGAAAGCCTGCCCCAGCACATCATACGCAAAGACACAAAAGGTGAGTTTACCTTTGCCAATCAAAACTTTTGCAAAGCGATTGGAAAAACTTCTCAAGAAATTCTGGGCAAAACAGATTTTGATTTATTCCCAACCCATTTGGCGGCCAAGTATCAGGAAGACGATCGAGTCGTGATGGAGTCGCTTCAGAAGATTGAGATCACCGAGGAAAATGTCGGACTGAATGAAACCAAAAGCTACGTACACGTCATCAAAACTCCCATTTTTGATCCTTCCGGTAAGGTCGTGGGAACACAGGGAATATTCTGGGATGTAACAGACAAGAAGAAGACGGAATATGAGCTGACCCTGGAACGACGCTTGCTGAGATCTTTGCTGGAAACCATCCCTGATCATGTTTACTTCAAAGATGAAAAATCGCAATTCATCCGATGTAGCCGGGAATTGTCCGATCGACTGGGTTTGAAGGACCCGAGCGCAGCTGAAGGTAAAACGGATTTTCATTTTTTTAGCGAGGAACATGCGAAGCCTGCTTTTCAGGATGAGATGGAAATCATCAGAACAGGTCAACCGATCATCAATAAGATCGAGAAAGAGACATGGCGAAACGGGGAGGTGGGCTGGGTACTGACAAGTAAAATGCCCTACAAGGATGAGGCTGGAAATATCATAGGAACCTTCGGGATTTCTAAAGATATTTCCAAGCTGATCCAGACTGAAGAAAAACTGCGCAAAGCAGAACAAAAATACCGCGATATCTTCGAGCAAGCCGTGGAGGGCATCTTTCAATCGACACCGGAAGGCAGGTATCTCGAAGCAAACCCGGCATTGGCAAGAATCTACGGTTACAAATCCACGGCTGCTCTTTTAGGTTCGCTGACCAATATTCAACAACAACTATACGTTGATCCATCGCGCCGACAGGAGTTTGCAAGACTGATGAAGGAGGATGGTGAGGTTCACGAATTCGAATCGGAAATCTATCGCAAGGATGGCAGGAAAATCTGGATATCTGAAACTGCCAGATCGGTAAGAGATGATGAAGGGAAAACCCTTTATTATGAAGGCGTCGTTGAGGACATTTCTGAGAGAAAACAAGCGGAGGCAGCGCTCCAGTATGCGCGTGATGCTGCGATGGAATCCAACCGCCTGAAGTCTGTCTTCCTGGCAAACATGAGTCACGAAATTCGTACGCCGATGAATGGTAT
>JBDQII010000272.1:0-7002 GCA_040264395.1 Verrucomicrobiota bacterium | reverse complement strand
TTTCCTCTTCATTGAATTGGACCTCGGAAACAGCACTAGAAGAAGAATAAAATCTTCTGATCAATTCACCACTGACTGAGTGAAAAACCAGTCCTTCGCCATTAGATTTGTGAAGATAAATCAACAAACCGCTTCCAGAAAGAGATCCGAAAAGCTTTGAACTTTATGGCTCCAATGATGGAGGAAATACCTACTATTTAATTTACGAAAATAACCTGAAGCCCTTTGGCAAGCGCTTGGAAGCGCAATTTATCCAACTCCCCAAACCATTTTTTTACAACCAATATAAACTGGTCTTTGACAAGATCGTTGATCCCGAGCGTGCAGATTCCTTTCAGTTGGCAGAGCTTCAGCTATCTGGGGCAGAAATTAAAACGACATGGCCTGAATATGTAACGTATTACAAAATGCTGAAATATCTGGCCAATTACAGGAAGGTTATCGCTTTTGATCTGCCTATCAGCGATATCATTAACTACAGCGAACTGCCCCTGGCAAGAGATATAGATAAAGCACATTCATCAGAACCATCCAGTATCAGACTCATTCAGAATGGATTGGATGGCTGGTTCGGTGATAAAAACATGTGGTCTTCCGATCAAAAAATGATCAGGGCTGTCGTCAACGATGGCTCCAATGAGAATAAATATCTTATCAACACAAATTATGAACCTTTGGACTTTGACCTGAGAGTCAGTTTTCGTATAGCTCGCGGCAATAGTGGTATCAATTTCAGAAATGGAGTGCCTATCAGATTGAATCAATTGTATGGATCCAAGCGTATGCACGAATACATGCTTTCGGGCTATCAGGCGGATTTTAGTGGTGGTAATGGTTTTTGGAATGGAAAACTCATTGTAGACAACTTGCAAAATACAACACCTCTCCTTGTTGCTAACCCCGGGGAGTCCATTGCCTATGATGCTTACAGGAATAAAAGCCAAATCCCCAAAATGGGTGTCAACGAGGCTGTTGTCGTACCTCAGTTATACAAAAAATACCCGCAATGGAATCGATATCGAATCATTTGTCTGGGTGACAACATCTCCATATATCTCAATGATGTGAAGATTCTTCATATGATCGACCGCTATAAATTGCACCCAAGCACGGGAAAGATTGGCTTGCAGCTACTTGGTGACGGCCAAGTTTCTTTCAAGGATATTGACCTGAAAGTTCTAACGAAGAACGTTTTGGATGAAAATAGGAAATCTTCGGTCGAGAATGAAGAATCGGATTTTGCCCTTCAGTTTCTCTCTGGAAACTTGAAAAAATCGCGTCAATTGCTTGAGAACTCGTCTAGAACAAACAAGATTTTGGAACCGATTGCTCAACAAGTTCTCCTAAGTAGTCCCCCTTACATCAAGAATCTATTTTCCTTAATAGAGGGAGGGAATCAGCTTGAGTTCAACGAACAAGTCATCGATCCGAACACCTTGCCGGAATTCGACCCTTACCTGAACCATCCACTCAGAAGCAATGCACTTAACTTTGCCTGTGATGTAGGAACGATGGGAATCATCGATTATCTTATTCAGGAAGGAATTGATGTGAACAAGAAATCTGGACCCTACGGGTTCACCGCACTCCATGTTGCAGTCATCAGGAATAATTTTGATGTGGTAAAAAAACTTATTGATGCCGGTGCAGATGTGAATGCGTCCAACATCAATGGTTTCACCGCATTAATTGAAGCAAGCAAATGGGCTTCACCTGAAATTGTAACTTACCTTCTTGATCATGGAGCTGAAATTGAGAGACGCAATCTAGCAATGAGCACTGGACTTCATGAGATTGCCAATATTCGTAAAACCTTTGACATGGATGATTGGACCTCGGGAAAGATGAGAACCTATGCTCTTTCTGAAAGGCGGCTTTTAGTGTTTGAAGCATTGCTTCAGTGGGGAGCTGCGACAAGCCGACGTAATAATCAAGGTAAAACAGCCATGGATCTCGCAATCAATAATGGGGACAAAGAACTTCAGGAACTCATCCTTAGTCATTCCCTTCAGTAATTCCAGGTCAAAAGGCTTCAGAAAGTCGGGGAATTATAAGTGGGGGCGATTTACCTAAACTGAGCCAGAGTTTACCATGGTCTGGATGGTGGTAATGCATCTTAGCTTTCGCTTTTCAGGGCCCAGAAATTTTTCCCATCGGTCCGCGGGCTCAGTTTAAGAGCTTCCGGCCGCTTCGACTAAAAGGTCTGGATTTACTTCTGAAGAAGTCTGACGATACTTAGAAGCCCGTTGTCCTATTCTTAGTCAGGCTGCAGAGCTTCGATCCATGGGTGTTACCCCAGACAAGGCTGGTGAGCATCATGGGTATGATTTTTCGATGACACTTTGCGAAGCTAATTGTGCAGGTGAAATGGAGGATGTCCCTCGAGGTTTGTTTGATCTCTGACGCTGAGTGGTAGTGTTCGCGCACACAACCCTATGCCTTAAGGGATCATCATATGCGCGATGAGTCCTCCAATACTTCTGTTTATCCCTGATCTCTCAGGCTAGAAAAACGAACTTTCACCTCTTATCCCGTAACGACCTTTTGCATGAGTTCATGCGGCCATTCGGTAACCCCATGGTTTACGATCGGGGCTATCAAATGATTTGCCGAGAATTTTAATTCTCCTCCACGTTTTCACATTTTTTTAAGTAAGAACTCACTACGTTGACTTCTTTTACATACACCCTCTGAATCTTAACTGATTTCTTTCCGAGAGCGGTTATCGCCAGACGCTCTGGCATGTCTCCACTGAAAGCTCTCTCTGCCCAGGCATACCTGTAGCTGTGCAGGGTTACGTCCACAATATTGTAACGTAGCCATGCACGACGAAACATGCTGGCACGATCTTTGGCGTCGGTGCGTTCCAGTATTGGCAGGAAATAGCCTTGAGTTCGCTGCGCTGCGACACTGGCTAGCATGCGCTGGAGTTGTTTGCTGACCCTCTGCGTTCCTCTTCTGCCTTGCACTGCTGCATAACAGGTTCGCCTGTGCTGGCATAAGTGTTAATGAGGGATTCCCACGTCATAATATTATAAAATGTTTTTCAAAAATAGCTGAATGATTTGACTTTTTAAGACTTTTTTCCCTTCGCTTTGGAATGGCCAAAACCAGTCCCAAATACTACGGAGAATTTTTGGTAAACCAGTAGATCTCTATTTTGGTTTCTTGTCTTTTAGCATTTCGCAACCTTACTATTTTGTTTCCAAAGATTCGTTGCACTTCATTGTGAAATATCATGAAGCAGAAATGATTTGGCGATTTCCTCAACCGATGCTTCTCCTCCATTTTCCAAAAGCACTTTAAGCATGGCAGGCTGATAAATGTGAGACATGCTCATTTTCTCAGCAATGAAGTCTTCTAAGGTGTGCTTTGGAACTTCAGGAGCCAGATCCAGAACACCAGAGGGGGCGTGAAATGCTTGTTTCAACTATCGAGGAAGCATTCCGCAGGAACATACGTTTTGTTACAAAATGTATTAAAAATTGTAATGGAAAGTTTATTCATTTCTGTTTACTGACTCTGAATGGCTGTTTCGGATAAAGTAAAAATTTGCAACATTTGCCATCAAGATTGCTCAAATGCCCCGAGATATAAAACAGATCTTGGTCAATACGTTCATCAATCTTGCTATGAGGAGGAACAAGCTCTGGCAAATGAGAGACCCGAGGTTTCGGATCAATTAAATGATGCCAATGAGTTGAGTTGGGATTATTACGTCTACCTCCTTGAAGTGCAAACGACCATGGCAAGAAGAAAAATGCGAAGTTAGACGTAAATGGGTTTACAGAAGCGAGCCACGTCAAGAAGGACGTGGCCGCAAGGTCTTTAGGGGCTTCTACTGCTGCAGAATATGCGGTAATGAGGTGAAGAGTGGTGGTTCGATAGGGTGGCTAGCCTCTTGTTTAATTGCGCTTCTTATTTTTACATTAGGTTGTCAGATACATTTATTTAGCTACATTTTGGGTTATGATTTACTTTCAGTGGATGGTCTGACGCGCAATTCATGTAGTTTCGTTCTCGTATTATTTTCAATAGTAATGGCCACTGATGCTTTAATTATTCAACCAAGATTCCAAAAACGCCTGCAAAAAATTCACACCGAGTGGGTTCGGCAGTATGGAGTCGATCCTGAAAACTGGCCCAACCCTTAGGAAAAATGAGCCATAACGACGACAAACCGGGGATTGCTGCACATATCACATTTTTTCTCATCATCTTCATGTTTGAGTTTTTGTGTTTTGTGGCATTCACGGAGAGTCTAGAAGCCCTGAAATCTGGTATCTCTCTAGGACCAATACTTGGATTAGTCGGAAGCAGCTTAGAGGGAATTCTTTGGCTTTGGGGCTTTTGTTATGTCATCTACAGAAATATCAATGGCGACACAACCAGAAGGGCGTCGCCCATTGCAACCTTTTTGGGTGAATGTTTATTATCGATCCCCCTTGTTTTAGGCCATATTTATTGGTGCTCACATTCTATTGATGTACTTACAGAAATACCAAAAGATATAGGTAGCGATATTGATTACTGCCTTAATTGTGAAGAAATCCCGCAACGGGTGGTTGAAGTCTGGACACCGACCGATAGTGGCGAATCCTTGTCGATTACTTGTGTGAAGTGTGGCTTCGAGGTTAAGACGAGAGGATTTTCATTTTTCATGGCTTGTCTGAGTAATCTTTTACTCCCCTTTCATCTTCTGCTGTGGGGTTGGATGACTAAAAAAACATTCAGCGACTAGAAATGAATTTGCGAGTAGTGATTTAAGCTCGCCGCAGCAACCCTATAATGACTTGCCCCCCAAAGCGGCTTATGAAGAAAAACGATGATTCCATGCATATTCTTGAATTTCTCGGAATGTTTTTTTTCGTTCTTCTTATGGAGTTTGTTTGTTATCTGCTCTTTTTAAAAGGCCTCAAGTCGCTCGAAAGGGGAGTCGACTATCGATCAATCTTACAAATCAGTGGTGCGCTGCTGGAGGGGGTGCTCTTTGCTTGGGTTTTGGTGTATGCCATCTACAAGAACTTTCTAACAGATAAAACCAAGCAACCATCCGGGTGGGTGGTGTTTCTATATTACTCCATTTGCATAATTTTATTTTTGTGGCCCCATGGCTATTGGTGGTTTTATTCTGCTGAAGGTTATAAAGAAATACCAAACAACATTCCATGGATGGCAGATTACTGTTTTAGCTGTAAAAATATTCCCGACCCTGAAAAAATTGTTTTGTAAATACAGGAACAACCACCGAACCCAACATTATTGCAACTTGTCCTGTTTGCGGTTCGGAAGTCGCCGGAAGGCTGCTTGTCTTAGTGAACTACATTGGAAGCAGTCTATTGTTGCCACTTCACTTATCATTTTGGATTTGGTGGACTAAAAAGATTTTGGTCGATGGCATTTACGACGAAGCCCCGTCTGATTAGGGTTTTGATTTATTAGCCCAAGAGCTTTTATAGCTTCTTCCACCTAACACGAGTGCTTCGACACTTTGTTCATCTATGCTACTGCTTTTTCTTCAGGCCTGAACCCATTCAACAGTAGCGTTCTTGAATCTTCCCAACAGCCCCCCTCCCATACCTACCGATCAACCAATCAAGTCCGGCAGCTTGTCCAGTGCTTGTCGCTTCGCCTCCATATCAATCTTGGTGTAGTTTCGTTGCATTGCTTCAGAGTAGTGGCCAACTACATCTCCAGCTATTGCTGAGCTGATACCTGTGTTTTTGAGCATGCTTGTGGTGGTGTGCCTGAGACTGTGGAAACTCAAACCTGCATACTGTCTGCGCTTTCCGTCCGCTAGTTTTTCTTCTCTACCAGCCCCACTTTTGCCAATAGCGCGTTGAAGTCGTTGGATAGATTTTTTGCGACCGGCATTTTGCAGCCCTTTTCGCTCAAAAGTTGTGTCTTTTTTGTGTCCGACGACACGTTTTCTACGTAAGTAGTTGATGGAGATGGTCGGAGCGACAGGATTCGAAAATGCCTTTCCCATCTCTCGGAATTTCGCTTGTTCTCGTTTTCGTCAGTCATAATGCATGTTATTGCGTGTTTTGCTCCTGATCGATATTTTTCAATCTACGCACTTTCCCGAATTATTCCACAGAAAATTTGTGTCAGTTTGTGTCAGGTGAGGTTTTCGATTGTCCAGCTCTCCTCCTTCTTGGGGTAGGAATCGTGTCAAGAATATTTGTGTAGCCCCCTCAGATACCTAAGGGGGCTACTTTGGTTTTCTTTCCAGTGCGGACCTTAGTGGCGATGTTGTAGCCACTTAATGAAAACACACAATAATTCATCTGCTGGGTCCTTTGTTCGCAAGAAGCAAATGGCATGTTTGCTTGGCGTATCCGTCCGAACATTGGAAAACTGGATGACAGCTAGAATCATCCCGTATCACAAAATTGGAAAAGTTGTCTCCTTCAACCCTGACTCTGTCAGGGCTGCTATTCAAAGGAAGTTCACCGTTGAAACTCTTTTTTAATTTCTACTTTCTTGCTGATGAATATCTCTTCTGAAAGAAGGTTTGGAACTAATCTGCACATCTGGAAGTCCGCCCCCGGAGAAACCAAGCTACAAGTGCATGACCCCAAATCGGCGAAAAAGGTCTCACGCATCCGTTGTTCCAGATTGAGTGGCTACAGTGTGACCAACCCCTATCTGCGACTATTCACCCTCCCTTGGCCCTTGAAACGTACCCGTGACTGGGTGAAGCGAAATTTCAAGCACCTATAGAGGCCTTTTTTAAAACAAATTCGTGATCTGAGCGGGTTCTTTTCTGTTGAAGGGTGATGACAGCGGAGAGATCTCTCGGACTCGTTAGAAACAAAAACAAACTAAAAATCGTCACCATTTATTAAAAATGAACTCAAATTCGACAAAGGAGGCGCAAGACGCCATCGAAACCAACCGCAACCCATTCACCAATCTTGAGGCGTTCAAGGTTGGGCAAGACTTCAATGAGTTCGAGACTGCGGTCGATTACTCAGTTATCCCATTGCGTAAGCCGGG
>JBDQII010000271.1:0-7021 GCA_040264395.1 Verrucomicrobiota bacterium | reverse complement strand
GCGGATAAATCTGAACAAGCTGGTGGAACAGTAAGGGTTACCGACAAAAGAGGGACTCCAACGATGGGAGGAGTCCTCATTGTGTTGTCGATGGATTTGGCAGTCCTCCTTTGGGCTCAGTTAAACCCCTTGATATTATTATGTCTCCTTTCCCTGATCGTTTTGTCAGCACTGGGATTTTATGATGATTACCTTAAAGTGACCAAGCAGGATGGAGAGGGTGTCAAATCCAAGGTGAAATTGTGGGTTCAACTGGCATTGGGATGCTCTGTTGCCGGTTACCTGTGGATCGTTCCTGAAACCCGACCGCTTGTGGAAGACATTATGGTTCCCTTTTTCAAGGCTCCGATTCTTGAAGGAGCCGCTTTGATTGGTTTCGGGCTGGTATTGACAGCGATCATGGGAAGTTCGAATGCGGTAAATCTTACAGACGGACTGGATGGGCTTGCCATTGGCTGTACCATTATTGTGACCAGTGTCTTTGTGGCTCTGACTTACATTGCTGGCAACATCAAATGGGCTACTTATCTGCAAGTTCCTTACGTTCCCGGTGCTTCCGAACTAACGGTGTTTTGTGCTGCCATGTTGGGAGCATCCGTTGGATTTCTCTGGTATAATTGCCATCCTGCTCAGGTGTTCATGGGGGATACCGGATCATTGGCCTTGGGGGGGGCCTTGGGAATCATGGCCGTTCTGATACATCAACCGCTCATATTGGTTATTGCAGGAGGCGTTTTTGTAGCTGAGGCGCTTTCAGTCATGTTGCAGGTGAGTTATTTCAAATATCACAAGCGCAAAACAGGAGTAGGGAAACGCATCTTCCTGCGAGCGCCCATCCATCATCATTTTGAGCAGTTGGGCTGGAAAGAGACTCAGGTAGTGACACGTTTTTATATTTTGACAGGGCTCTTTGCTGGTCTTGCTCTACTGACCCTTAAAATTCGCTGAAAATTTCCCTCACAAAATCTAGATAGACATGGCTGACTGGAAGAATAAAAAAGTAATCATCGTTGGACTTGGTAAGAGAGGTTTGGCTGCCCTGCAATACCTTGCCGAACAAGGAGCGAAGCTCTGGGCCATTGATTCCAGCTCGGATGCAGGATTGATTGAAACAGCCAAAGGCTTGGAAGCCAGAGGAATTAGCGTCACATTGGGGCAAGAAAATTTGCCCATTGAACCCTTTGACATGGCCGTCCTGAGTCCAGGTGTCGCGATGAATGCCTCCGTGGCACTGGAACTTAAGGAAAGAAATATTCCATGTATTGGGGAGCTGGAATTGGGGTATCAAGCCGCCGATTGCCTGAATATTGGTATCACAGGTACGAATGGTAAAACAACGACGTCTCAGCTCGTCAGCGCTGTTCTTGAATCCGGGCAAAGAAAGACAATGCTCGGAGGCGACATCGGCGTGCCACTTTGCTCGATCCTTGATCAGACAAAAGCCTTGGACTTTCTGACCCTTGAAGTCAGTTCCTTTCAATTAGAAACCACCCAGTTCTTCCGGCCTTCCATTGGGATCCTTCTCAACCTTGCTCCAGATCATCAGGATCGCTACAGCTCCTTTGATGATTATTGCAGAATCAAATCGCGTTTATTCCAGAACCAGCAAAGTCATGATTGGGGCATTATCCAGAGTGAAGCCATGGCAAAACTAAGAAGTCTGGATGTGCGAATCCCGGGAAAAATGGTGACGTTCAGTGCTGAAAACCGCCGAGCTGACGTTTTTTTGGACCGTGGATTGGTGATCAGTCAAATTAAAGGCTGGTCTGGTCCATTGCTCAATATGGCTGATTGTGAACTTTCCGGGCCGCATAACGCTGAAAATATCATGGCTGCGCTTCTGGTTGGACGCATATTGCGCATTCCTCTGGATGCCATGAAGCAGGCTATTCAAGCATTCAAGGCTCCAGCCCATCGAGGAGAGTGTGTCAGGGATATTGGAGGCGTTCGTTACATCAACGATTCCAAAGCTACGAATCCACACGCAACGGTTCAAACGCTGAGAGGAATATCAGGGGCCAAGCCTGGCGAGCCTAATGTCTGGCTCATTGCGGGTGGGGATGACAAAGGACTCCAATACCACGACCTGGGCCCTATTATTTCTCAAAAAGTTAAAGGAGCTTTTTTGATCGGGAAATCTCGTGAAAAACTGAGAGCTGCCTGGAGTTTATTTGCGCCTTGTCAGCTTTGTGATGATTTGGTAGAAGCTACGTCTTTAGTAGCCAGTAAAGCCTTACCCTCAGACGTTGTTTTGTTGTCGCCCGCTTGTTCCAGTCTGGACATGTTCCGGAATTTCGAAGAACGGGGAGAAGTTTTTCGTAGTGTAGTAACCCAAATCAACGCCTCCGGGAGTTCCTTAGGAACTTCTGAACAAGCGCAAAAAGTCGTTGCCGATAACCCTGAAATTGCCAGATCGGATCCCAGATGATCCACATAAAACCATCGGATGACTGTGTCGAAATCTAAAACAAATTTTTTAAGAATTAAAACCCAATATGTGATAAGTTAAAGTTCCCATGAAAGACCATAGCCCGCTCATCCCATCAGGCTCCGCGTTGGAGCAATTACAACGCCGAAAGACCAAGGTGCTTTCTACCGTATTTGTGATCGTTGCCGCCCATGTTTTACCAATCACCGGCCTCTTGCTCATGCAGGGTTGCAAGCCGGATTCCAATGCTGTTGCTTCGAACGAAAGTCAGAACAATGATACGCAGCCTATTGGCACTGACAAATCCGCTGGAAAGCAGCCTGTGGATGAAAAGGAATTGTATGGTGAGTTTGTGAGTAATCATGAGGCTTTGAGTATGCCGATTGCAAATATTGAAAATACCAGCGCACCGATAAAAGAAGACCCCGCAAGTACTGTAGTTCCCAGCGCGTCAAACGATTTGGATACCAAAATTACAAGTAATTGGGTTATCAAAGATCAAGCTGGACGCTCTCAAAGCTCGGGGGTTACACCCATCTCCGATGCCCCCGCAACGAGCACTTCAAGTATCGTTAATCAATCAAAGTCCTCCGAAACGGGTTTGAAAGAGCACGAAATCCAGGCGGGCGATATTTTATCGCGTATTGCCAAAAAATATAGAACAACGGTGAAAGATCTCCTCGAAGCGAACCCAGGCGTGGATCCTCGTCGCCTCAAGTTGGGTTACAAGCTGGTGGTTCCAAGCGGTACCGCCCTGTTGGCTGGTCAATCCCAACCTGCCAAAACGCAGGAGTCTCCGACAAACGGGAAAATCTACGAAGTGAAGGCTGGTGATTCGCTCAGTGCAATTGCCAGGACGCATGGGGTTAGCCTGAGCAACCTTCGAAATGCGAACAATATTCGCTCGCATATTATACACCCGGGGCAAAAACTGCAGATTCCAATCAAGAGCATTGCGTCCGGCAAATAAAATTTCAGCAAGCGTAACTGACTTTATTCAAAGGGTGCATGAGCGAATTCGATGCAAAGAGCTACAGCGTTAAGCAGGCTGCTTACCTGCTGATACTTTGTGTTGCGTTGCTGCTGACCTTCGGCTCGGTGATGCTCTACAGCGCCAGTATGCACAATGAAGGTCCTTACCTCCTTTTGAAACACATTGTTTGGGTGACTTTGGGGCTGGCAGGGGCTCTTTTTCTGGCTTGGAAAGACTACGATTGGATCAAAAGAAACGCGGTATGGATATTTTTGGTTGCCGTTGTTCTTCTGGCTCTCATTTTCGTCTTTGGATCGGTCAGAAACCATGCAAGACGTTGGTTTGTGTTCAAGGAAATCGTTAGTTTTCAACCATCTGAATTGGCCAAAATCGCCACCATCGTTTTCCTGGCGTGGTATGGTGAGAAATACGCCAATAAGATGAAGACATGGTCATTTGGTTTTCTCTACCCTCTGGTCCCGATCGGTATCATGTTATGGCTGATCCTTATCGAACCCGATCGGGGAACAACTGTCCTGATTGGTTCGCTCGCAGGAGCTCTTCTTTTGCTCGCGGGGTCCCGGTGGTCGGGGTTCCTGCTACTTGTGGGCGTTGGAGTTGTGGCATTAACTGTCATTTTTGCTACCCAGGAAAATCCTGGTAATCGATTAATGGCATGGCTGGATCCAGAGAAACACAAACAAGGTCATGCTTATCAGATATGGCAATCACTCCTGGCGTTTGGATCAGGAGGACTGGATGGCTTAGGTCTTGGCAACGGTCGTCTCAAAATCAATTATCTGCCTGAGCGTCAAACGGATTTTATTTTCGCAGTGATTGGCGAGGAACTGGGAATGTTCTGTTCCATAGGTGTCATTTGTGTTTTTGCCGTTCTGGTTGCCTGTGGATTATACATTGCTTGGAATGCTCGGGATCGATTCGGATTCCTGGCTGCCTCTGGAATCACATTTTTGATCGGAATGCAGGCATTGATCAATATGGCTGTTGTCACCAACCTGCTACCCAATAAGGGTCTCTCTTTGCCTTTCATCAGTTATGGTGGCTCCAATTTAATATTCATGATGGCGGGTGTTGGTCTTCTGATCAGTATCGCCAATCATTCTGTTCAATCGATGCGGCAAAGGGGGCCGGCACCAGTTGAGTCACAGGATTTGCTCCGAGCATGAAGACCCCAGCAAAATCAGCCAAGAAACCTCTTAAACTTGCCATCGCTTGCGGTGGTACCGGAGGTCACCTTTTTCCCGGGGTCGCCGTTGCTGACATGCTTCGTGACATGGGACATCAAGCCCTGCTGATTCTATCCGATAAGCAGGTTGATCGGGAAGCTGCCGACGCGGTGGATCATCCGGTGGTGACCCTACCATCTGCTGCCTGGCAGAGCGGCAGTAAGCTCAAGTTTGTTGGGAAATTAGGCAAGGGATTGCTTGCCTGCCGCTCAATCTACAGCAGGCATCAGCCTGATGCGGTCATGGCCATGGGGGGATTCACCAGCCTAGCCCCCGTCATAATGGCTCGGATGCAGCGACTTCCCGTGTTTCTTCATGAAAGTAACACCATCGCAGGAAGAGCCGTTCGTAAATTAGCTTCCAGTGCGCACCTAGGTTTTTTGGGTTTTCAATGTGCCAAAGAATCGTTCTCTGGACTGAAGTGTCGAGTCACAGGGACTCCTGTCAGAGAGAGCTTAAGGAATTTAAACCGTGATCAATGTCACCGCGAACTTGGTTTTCAACCAGGTCATCCTTTGCTGTTGGTGACGGGGGGAAGCCAAGGCGCATTGGGGATCAATCGCTGCATGATGACCTGCCTCTCATCCCTCAAGTCAGCTATCCCTGATATTCAAGTGTTGCATCAGTGTGGGCATCAGGATGATGCACAAAAAATTTGTCAACATTACAAGGAACATCAAATTTCAGCCAAGGTTTATCCGTTTTTCCATCGCATGGACTTGGCTTTAGGCGCTTCCGACGCAGCCATCGGTAGATCAGGCGCTTCCTTCATGGCCGAACTTGCAGCCACACGTCTTCCAAGTCTATTGGTTCCTTTCCCGAGCTCAGCTGATGGACATCAGCTGAGCAATGCGCAAACACTGGAGGCATCAGGGGCAGCGGTTTGTATGGAAGAATCAACGATGAGTGCAGATCAACTAACCAATGGTATCAAAACATTGCTATTAGATCGGTCTGTTCGTTTGCAAATGAAATCTGCTCTGGCTTCATTAGACCGCCCGGATGCTGCGAAGCAGATTGTGAAACAGATACTGCAAGAGCTTGGGTGTGCCGAAAAAATGGATGCCTCAAAAAATAATGCACTGGCTGATTCACTCCGGGAAAAGTTAAGTCCAGATTCTTTGATCAAGGTTAATGAACCGCTTGGCCCCAAAACGACCATGAAGGTTGGTGGCAAGGCAGATTTCTACGTACAGCCGGCTTCAAGAGCGGATTTGGCTCAGATTTTGAAATGGGCGCTCAAAACAGGTTTGCGGGTGACTATGCTGGGACGTGGATCGAACCTGCTCATCCGGGAAGGTGGCATACGAGGCGTCGTGATTTCGCTGGGGCAGGCGTGTTTTTCCGACATTAAAGTAGAGGGAGATCGTTTGATCTGCGGCGCCGGTGTGCGATTAAAGCGGGTTTCAGAAACAGCCCGAAAGGCCGGACTTTCCGGTTTGGAATTCTTCGAAGGAATACCCGGTTGCGTAGGTGGCGCTCTGAGAATGAATGCGGGTGCCATGAAGAGTTGGGCTTTTGAGCCGTTGATTCATTTAACCACGATGGATCGACAGGGTCTGATTCACAAGTGGAATGCAGGAGATGTTGAAGCTCGCTACCGCCAATGTCCGCTTCTGAAGGAACACATTGCACTCGAGGCTGTTTTTGAAGGGACCCCGGAAGATCCCAAGCAGATCAAGCAGGCCATGGATGACTACAGCCAGCGACGGCGTCAATCGCAGCCCATTGCATCCAGCGCTGGTTGCATGTTCAAGAATCCTACTGAAATTTCTGCAGGTAAGCTCATTGAAGAGCTTGGATTGAAAGGTGCACACGTCGGAGATGCCATGATCTCCGAGGTACACGCGAACTTTATCGTGAATCGAGGCAATGCCACCTCTGATGACGTATTGACTCTGATTGAACGTGTTCGAACTTGTGCGAAATCCAAACGCAATATTGATTTGGAAGTGGAAGTGCAGGTGATGGGAGAATGATTCGAAAGAAGCACATAGCGGTGATGATGGGAGGTCCTTCGGCTGAAAGGGAGGTTTCATTAAAGTCAGGTCACGCAGTGTCCCAAGCCCTTGAATCACTTGGACACCAGGTCTTTTCAGTTGATCCCAAGGATGGGGTTTTACAGATCCCAGAAGCTGTTGATGCTGTTTTTTTGGCTCTTCACGGAACTTACGGTGAAGATGGCGAAGTGCAACTTGCTCTGGAGTCGCGTGGCCTTCCTTACACTGGTAGCGGGCCTGAATCCAGTCGGCTTGCATTCGACAAGTTGGCTTCCAAACGCATCTTTCTTGAGCAAGGATTACCCACACCTGATTTTGTCACGGTGGTCAATAAGGAGGCGAATCTTCCTTCTGAATTAGGTGAAAAGCTTGT
>JBDQII010000270.1:0-7032 GCA_040264395.1 Verrucomicrobiota bacterium | reverse complement strand
GTCAGATTGAATGTAGTCTGCACCTGCCTCCACCGCTATTTCCATGCAGTAAGGCGTATCGGCCCGTCCAAGACAATTGACAAACGCCTGACAGCCGTGGGTGTGCGCAAGTCGTATTGCCTGTTCACTGACACCATGCCAATCCATATTGATCAGCGAAGGTCTTAGTGTGCGGGCTAACTCGGGCACCTGTAGAGGATAGTCGGCAGTAGGACGTATGCGCATTCTAGGTTCGAGCTGGCTGATCGCAAGGCAACGATCCCACGAACCGTACATGGTCGATTGCTCAATCATTTCCGCATCCCTGACTAGTCGGATAAGCTTCGAGATATCACCTTCCTTGTAATCCAAGTCCGGATCAATCCTGCCTTTCATGATGCCCAGCGCTTCTTTGAGTGTTGGAACACGAATTATTCCCTCGCCTTCATGCTTGATTGCCAGTGCTCGAATTTCCTCCAAGGTCATTCTGTCCACACGCCCGCGGCCGTTTGTCGTTCGATCGACTGTCTCATCATGCATCAGTACAAGGTAGCCGTCTCTCGTTTGTCGGATATCCACTTCGATTAAATCCGCACCTACTTGAATGGCTTTTTCAATCGCTGGCAATGTGTTCTCAGGCGGCCCCAGTAAAGCCCCCCCGCGGTGCGCGACGACACGGACACCCGGCCATTGATACACAATATGCAAATGGGAGTCCCGTTCGTGATAAATACGCAATAAACGTCCATGCACGTGTTCAACCCAACCTACAAACAATTGACTCCCTACTCGGCCAGATACCTCGTAGTATGTCCCTTGGTCAGAAGTTATCACATCACTGACATTTTCAACAACCCCCCCTGTATGGATTTCAATAACGTGTACCGCCTCCAGCCGAGAGACTTGAGCGGACAACAAGGATGAGAACAGAAAATAAACAACACTACCAAAAAGCAACAATCTCGATTGATTTCTTCTGTCTTGCATCGTTCGAATGCTACTTCAAAAAATGGTTTTGGTCCATTTCAGTTTATTTGTATTGATATGAAAATGATTGTGTTGAAAGCACACGCTTCCTATGGATGTGAAGTGTGCAACGGCAGCATTGGTTAAGAGGTATTTGAGATGGATTTCATCAAGCAACATTTAGACAGGTAAAAAGGCCAATGAAACTCACGGACTTAAGAGGCATTTTACAGTATATCCCACGCTTCAGAGACAAGATTTTTGTGATCAGTCTTGATGGCGCGGTCGTGGCAGGAGAGAATTTTTCCAATCTTTTGTTGGATATCGCTCTCCTGCGCTCATTGAACATACGCCCTGTATTGGTCCATGGTGCGGCTCATCAAATTGAATCTTGGTCCAAACAAACCCATCACTCCCCAAGTAATACCGATGGCACTGGCATTACCGATGAAAGCACACTCCAAGTGGCGTTACAGGCTTCCACAATGGTCACGCACCAAATACTTGAGAAGTTATCCATCTCTGATCTGCGAGGAGCTTCGACGAACGCCATCATTGCGCACCCAAAAGGTATTATCCAGGGAGTAGATCAGCAACACACCGGTAAGATAGAAAGGGTAGACGAACGCTTACTTGAGCTATTGATTGGGCAGGATATCATTCCAGTTATTTCGCCCATGGGTTTTGATGGCGAAGGAAAAACTTTCAGGGTTAATTCAGATGCAGTTGCTCTTGCCGTAGCCAAGTCGCTGAAGGCAGCGAAACTCATTTATATCACGACACAGGATGGGCTTGTTTTCAATGGGGAACTCATCCGTCAAATGGCAGTCAATGAACTCGATGAAAGGCTGTCCAGCGAGGAGAGCTTTTTTTCACCTCAGAGCCTCTCCAAAGCTCAACATGCAGCAGAAGCCTGCCGTTGGCATGTACCAAGGGCTCACATTATCAATGGTGGCGTGGCAGAGGGGCTTTTGGCTGAAGTTTTCTCCAATGAGGGCATTGGCACTTTGATTTACGCCAACAAATATCAGCAAATACGACCGGCCAAGAAACGAGACATTTCAATATTGCTGCAGATGACTCGTGGTTCGGTTGCTAATGATGAATTAATGAAGCGAACCCGCGCTGCAATTGAAAAAAATATTGGCGACTATTTTATTTTTGAAATCGATCATCATCCGATTGGATGTGTGGCCTTGCATGCATATCCTGCGCAGCAAAAAGGGGAACTTGCTTTCCTTTATGTAAATCCATCTCACGAGAATCAGGGTATCGGAGTCAAGCTGATCCAGTTTGTAGAGGATCAGGCACTGGCTGCGGGATTGAATTCCCTTTTCCTGCTCTCAACTCAGGCTTTTGCCTATTTTCACACGAAGGCAGCATATCAGGAAGGACGTCCAGAGGATCTTCCTGAAGAAAGACTCAAAAAATACATCAAAACCGGGAGGAACTCCCGGATACTGACCAAATCTCTACGTTGAATCGACTAAGTGCACTGTGCCTTGTGCCTTAGAGCGTGATCCATCAAAACCAGAGCAGTCATGGCTTCCACCATAGGAACAGCCCGCGGCAAAACGCATGGATCATGGCGTCCACGCCCTTTCAAAGTGGTGTTCTTCGATGCGCTATCCACGGTATCCTGCTCATGCATCACGGTAGCCGTCGGTTTGAAAGCAACTCGGAAATAAACTGGTTGGCCGTTGGAAATACCCCCCTGGACACCCCCTGAACGATTGGAAGTCGTAAACACATTACCTTCATCATCAGCACGGTAATGGTCATTGTGCTGGATTCCGGTGAACCGAATACCGTCAAACCCAGAACCAACGTCAAATCCCTTGGAAGCTGGTAAACTCAACATTGCTTTTGCCAAATCAGCCTCTAATCGGTCAAACACAGGACTCCCCCAACCCACTGGCACTCCGCGTGCAATGCCCTCTACAATACCTCCAACACTATCTCCAGCTTTCCGTATCGATTCAATCCGATCGATCATTTTTTCGGCACAAACACTATCGGGACAGCGAACAATGTTGGATTCAATTTGTTCGAGAGTCACCGAATCAAGGTTGACTTCAGATACAATGTCCTGAACCTGTTTCACATAAGCTAGCACCTCGACCCCATGACGTTCCTTCAATACTTTTTTTGCAACAGCACCCGCTGCAACTCGACCAATGGTTTCGCGAGCGCTACTTCGTCCTCCGCCTTGCCAGTTACGAATGCCGTATTTGGTTTGATAGGTGAAATCGGCATGAGATGGGCGAAATTTCTCTGCCATTTCAGAATAAGCTTCTGGTCTGGCATCCTTGTTCTTTACCCACATCATGATCGGAGTCCCCAAGGTTTTGCCCTCGAATACCCCCGAAAGGATTTCAACACGATCTTTTTCGTCTCGAGGCGTCACTATTTTTGATTGTCCAGGACGACGCCGATCCAAGTCAGGCTGAATATCCTCCTTTGATAATTCAACACAAGGAGGACAACCATCAAGCACGACGCCGACACCACCGCCATGCGATTCACCCCACGTTGTGATTCGAAACAATTGTCCGAAAGTATTTCCCATTCCTCAACAATGCTCAAAAAGTCAATCGAGGTCAAATACTGCGAAGCCAAAGGTGGTCGAGAGCATGATCAAACAACCGCAACTCTCATTTAAAAGCGAATGCTTCCTTGATGCCTTGTGACGGGCATAAATAAACGTGGGATATCCATGACATAGACCAACCACATCGCGATGAAGGAGTCGCGCACGAAGGAATTGCGGCTTTACCTTACCTTGAGGGCTGAGTCGTTGAATATGCACATGACCTTATGAATCAACAGAATGGACCTGCCTGTTTGACAAGAAAAACCGAGGTGTCTGAACCAGGGATCTCACATACAATCAATGATTTGAGGTAAAATCCAGGGAACTCCTGGGTTTTGATTAATCGTACTTAACCTTCGTCTCGAGAGAAAATGACCCCACATCCATGCAGGATTCATGAGATAAACTGCATTAAACAATAAATCCGTCTGCGTCTCGCCCTTGAACCTTGATACGGTTTTTCCCGTGATCCTTGCTTTCGAAAAGACATTGATCAGCTTGAGCAAGCAGAGAACGTTTATCCTCGGCGTCCTCGGGAAAAGTCGCTACCCCAAATGAAGCGGTCACATGCAAGTCAATACCCTCTTTCTGTAGATAAGGCGTATTTGCAACCCTCTCTTTGATGCGCACTGTCTTACGAATGGCTTCGTCTTTGGACTGCCGGGGAAGAATAACCACAAATTCATCCCCTCCATATCGAACGATACGATCATGTGTATTCAGGCAGCTATACACAGCCTCTGCTATTTCCTTGAGCGTTTTTGCTCCCAGCAAATGCCCATGGAAATCCACAACGGATTTAAAGTCGTCGATATCGAAAAAAACCAGCGAATGTTCTCGCTTGTCTTTCGCGTTTTTGGCGAGAAGCCTATCAAGGTGGCGATGCAGGTAGCGGCTGTTGTGAAAACCACTGACATCATCTGTGACAGAAAGCCGCGCAACCTGATCATGCTTTTTTTTCAGGTCCTGAGACATTCTCCGGATTCGAAGCAAGTTTTTGACTCGCGCATTAACCTCATCTTTACCGAAGGGATGAATCAGGACATCATCCACTGTTTTCCCCAGTAATTTGTTTGGAATTCTTGAGGTTTTCAAAGGAAGTAAAAGTAGACTTGGCAGGAACACAGGATGAGCATCTTCGCGCAGTTTTTGAATTTGCGCAGAGTGCTTTGTCAGGTGATTACGATCCACCAGTAACAAATCAAACAGTTCCTCCTGGATATCGCAGTCACCCCAATTGGACTCCAGATCGCACTCGTCCTGCAGGCAACGTTTGATCATTCGATCGAAACGCGGATTCTCAATCAGCATGAGGACGCGACTTGAAGGCATGTGGACATCCTCCTTTACTCGGAATTACTTGGCAATCTCTATTCAGAACAATAGAGATTAAACAGTGTTTCAAAACCCAGACACTTTCTCATCAACGAACAATTAAACTCGAAGGCAAACCATCTGATCCGTATTCAATGGTCACTCCCGCACTGTCGTTGTCCAAACTCATTCTCCCAGCTTGAAGAATGGCGGTGACGAGAAATGTATCGTGGATGGTCGCCAACTTCAGATTCCAATCACTCGCACGCGTCTCTCCTTTTTTCACCGAAATAGCTGCATCGATGAAGTCGGAGATGCTTCGATACCCATAGCATTGTTGGCCTGAAAAGTTTCCTTGAGCATCAGGGCCGTATTTCATAAACAGCGGATTAGGAGATTGAAACCCTTGATAATCGTCGGCAACAGAATAACCGCGATGTGCTTGGTCAACGGTAACCTCACCACGGTGCCCCTGGTAAAAAAAACGTTGTTGCGAATGCACATCACTTTGGGGTGCAATCCATGAAGCCGTGCATACGGCAGTACCCAGTGAATTCGAGGTCATATTCTGCCACCTTGAAGTCAAGGTGATGCTGTCCTCCGTCTCTATGGATTTCATTTGGGCCACTCCATTGGACGCCATGGCCGACACAAGCAAGGGTCTGGCTTTTCCGAGCAATGAGTTGCAAAGAAAATCAAGATGATGCGCATTTAAATAGTAACTAATATCGCTGGATTTCCCGGCCCAGGCCTTAAAACTATCAAGTTGAGATTTAGGCTGGCTCATGTAGGCATGAAACAAACTGAAATCTCCCAAGCTGCGTATTCGCTCACCCGCATCCGTGTATATGGGATCCCACCTCTTGTGGACTTCCATGCAAACCAGTAGGTTAAAATTGGCTGCAGTTTCAGCAAGTGATCGATGTTGATCCATTGTTTTGACCATTGGCTTTGCAATCAAAACATGCAAGCCCCGTATGGTTGCCTGTTTTGCTATCTCAAAATGCGTACTATCCGGTGTGAAAACGATAACCACATCACCTGGCTGCAATTGATCCATGGCTTGAAGGTATGCAGAAGGATCGGAGTGCTCATTATCATCCGGATATGTCTCAAGAGAGCTATCGAGCCCGTAACTATCCGTTATCTTTTCATGCAGATGCTTCCTTATTCCGGGAAACTTTGTTCCGTTCGTCCCGGCCATCAAAAGACGCCCGACTTTACCGGACGCCCTCAGGTCAAAAAGTGTTAAAGCCACGACACCAGCACTTTTATCGGATCTACTGGCAGCGCCGTGCACATATCCGGTTGTGTACTCGCCCGACCCTACCATCAACACGTTCGGCAAATGTTTCATATCACTGAGCTGCAATCGGTTTACCCGAATCGGACTAGGACTGCCCTTCAGTCACAGTCCACCCACCATCGACTGAAAGCACTTGTCCAGTGATAAAACGTGCGCCATCAGAGAGTAAAAGCGCAGCGGTATGGTCCAGATCCTGGGGCACCCCAATACGCCCCCCGTCCAGGGGTTGTTTTGTCCGGATGAAGTCCATGATGGGTTGGTTTGTCTGGGCGCGCTCTGACATGGGGGTGGCTATCAACCCGGGACAAAGCAGATTCACTCGAATCCCTTCCTTGGCATAATAGGCAGCACTCGACTTGACCATGCCAACCATGGCCGCCTTGGAAGTGGCATAGGCATGTGTTGAGAAAAAATGAGGTGACGGAGAAACCCCCAGAACTGAACCACAATTGAGAATACTCCCGCCCTGCCCCTGCTCCAAAAAGACACGCAACGCCGCACGATTGCTGTAAAAGACGGAGTCCAAATTCAAGCGTAAGGTTTGAAGCCAGCCTTCATCGGTGATTTCATGCATGGGACCATCGCCAAACCTGCGACCACTTCCACCCGCCACATGATAGAGACCGTGTAAGTCACCGAAACGTTCTCTTACTTCACAAAAGGCTCGATCGACCTGGACCGGATCAGCCGCATCACTTTGAATCGCCAACCCGTTATCTCCCAACCATTGGGAAGCAGACTGGATTTTGGATTCAGTCCGCCCCGTGACTGCCACCTTGGCTCCATACTGTAGGAATTTCCTGGCAGCTGACTCACCCAATCCGCTGGTGCCACCGACGATCAGAATGACTTTATGATTGAGGTCCATGCTTGT
>JBDQII010000269.1:0-7035 GCA_040264395.1 Verrucomicrobiota bacterium | reverse complement strand
GATCCCGACCTATTTGTTACTGCCTTGCGAAAGGGAAACGTTTTGTTTGAAAACCTCGGGGGAGGGAAGTTCAGGAATATCACGGCCGGTTCAGGCTTGGGCTACAAGGGCCATTCCTCTGCCGCTGTGTTCTTCGACTTTGATCGCGATGGTTTGGTCGACCTTCTTGTCACGAATGTCGGTAAATATACCAAGGACGAAGTGACGAAGGTGACGATGGAGAATATTCGGGGGGAAGCGGATATTGGTGATCAGTATTACATTGGATTTGAAGACGCGTTTGCGGGCCACTTGAAGGAGGAGCGCCTGGAGCCAAGTCGTTTTTACCGCAATTTGGGAAATCGAAAGTTTCAGGATTTGAGTTCGGAAATTGGCCTTCAGGATGAAGGCTGGACGGGCGATGCTGCTCCGGTGGATATCAACGCCGATGGCTGGGTCGATCTCTACATGCTGAACATGCAGGGAAATGACCAAGTATTCCTCAATCGCGAGGGAAAGCGGTTCGAGCGGGCCGCGAGTGATCTATTTCCTAAAACTTCCTGGGGTTCCATGGGGATCAAAGCGATGGACTTTGAGAACGATGGAGATCTCGATATTTTCATTACTGACATGCACTCTGATATGAGTGAGCACATAGGGCCTGATCAGGAGAAGGAGAAGGCGGCGATGCAATGGCCTGAATCCTTCTTGAGGACCGAGGGTAACAGTGTTTTCGGTAACGCGTTCTTTCGCCTGACAGACGGGGGACGTTACGAAGAAGTCTCGGATCAACTGGGTGCTGAGAACTATTGGCCGTGGGGATTGAGCGTTGATGATCTGAACGCCGATGGCTTCGACGATGCTTTTCTGACTTCGAGTATGAATTTCCCCTTGCGCTATGGTGTGAACTCTCTCCTGCTTAACGATGGCGGTGAGCGGTGGCGTGACGCAGAATTCATCGTCGGGGTGGAGCCTCGCGCGGGCGGTTTAGCAATACCATGGTTTGAACTCGATATGTTGGGAGCGGACCGAGAGGCTCCGGTGCTGGAGATCCTGAAGAATGAAGGTGCGGATCCTGACAGCTTTCCAGATCGAGTGGTTGTTTGGGGGGCGATGGGGAGCCGTTCATCTGCCATCTTTGATTTGGACGATGACGGTGATCTGGATATCGTGACCAATGAAATGAACCATCATCCCATGGTTTTGTTGAGCGATCTGTCGGATACCAAGCCTGATTTCGCTTTTCTTAAGGTGAAACTCATAGGGACGGTTTCGAATCGAAGCGCCTTGGGTGCAGTGGTTCGTCTTCGGGCAGGAGACCTTCATTTGATGAAGGTGAAGGATGGTCAGTCTGGCTACCTTTCTCACAGCGATTTTCCGCTCTATTTCGGTCTGGGTGCTGCTGAAAAGATTGATCAGCTCGAAGTGCATTGGCCTTCAGGGATCGTTCAGAAAATCAAGGAACCAATTCTTCTGAATGAAATGATCACAATCACCGAAAAGGGGGATCGAGCTGAGGAGGCGGTGGCTCAGCCCCCGCAGAGAGCATCCCTCGAACCACTTGAAAGCGGACCTATTCATGTGCGTCCCGGCGACGATATTCAAGAGGCTCTTGAACTTGCCGCGGGGAACCCCAGGCAAAAAAGAATCGTCGTCCACGCGGGGATCTATCGGCCCCAACGCCCGGGGCAGGCGATGATCTGGTTTAACGAACGCCACGACGGGATCACTTTGGAAGCGGAGGGTGAGGTAATCCTAACGGCGGCCAATCCAGAGCTTGCCGACAAATCAGCACCAAGTTTTCCCGCGATTGTCAATCACGTGGTTTATTTTGGCGATGGGATCAGTAGAAAAACGGTTCTGAGTGGATTCAAGATCACCGGAGCGAATGGCTTTGTGACGAACTCGGAAAAGCCGGTCAGTATTCAAGCTCCGATCGAAGGACGGAACCTCGAGAAGGCCAAATTCTTCTATACCGACGGTGGCGGCATCAAGATCTTTGGGCGATCGTACCCGAGAATAGAGAATGTTGAGGTCTACGATAATTTTACCAGTCCCTGCGGCGCGGGGGTCTCTGTCGAGCATCGGGGGCATATTGACGGTTCGAGACTCCAAACGGTGCTCTTGCGGAACTGTGTGTTTCGTAACAATCGCTGTCCCATCAGTGGAGCCGCAGTAGATTTACTGCATGGAAGCGGTGCTGAGATAGTCAATTGTCTGTTTGTCGACAATCTCTCGAATGGTCCCATGGATCAACGAGCGGAGACGCCCGGGAAGTGGAAACCGCAGCATGGATCTGGGGCCTTGACGCTCTTTCCCGAATCGCAGGTGATTGTTCGACGGTGCACCTTTACCGGGAATCGGAACGCGGTGGATGACTCGAATCAGGGGAATCGTTACGAAGATTCGATTTTCTGGATGAATAATGCGGCCGGGGGCTGGCCTACGGGTTCTCGCTATGAACTGGATCTAGCTTCTGGTGTTGGGGTGAGTGGTTGTTTTATTGGTGGGGATATGGGTGATCTCAGGGCGGTGATTGATAAGGATCAGAATGTCGTCGGATGCTCGGATCCCCGGTTTGACGAGCAATATGTGCCGCAAGTGCAAGAATTTGAGGGGGTAGGTTATCGTCCTCATTGAACTGGGTAAAAGTTCCTTCCGGCTTCGAACAAGCTTGACGAACCATTCATGAGCCTGAAACTTGATGCCTATGGACAGTATTCGATTCTCGTTATTCCACGGTGAGTGGCAGCAAGGCCTCGCATCCGTGTGGAATGAGGGGATGACTCGAACCGTCGGTGGCGGGGTGCTTTCCTTGTGCTTGCTTCTAGCAGGGTGTTCTCAAGAATCAGGGCCGATCGAGAAGGTCGATAAGTCTAAGGAGAGCGCGGTTTCTGAAGCAGTCGTGGATGCTGCTCCTTCAGCAGAATCGAACGTATCCAACAAAGCGATCGTTGGTGAGGGGGACAGCAAGGAAACTGTGAGTCAGTGGAGCGCGGTCATTAAGTCCCAATGGAAGGAAATAGCCACTGCCTTGCTGAATGGCGACAAGGAAGCAACATTACCGGATTCGCTGCAGCTGCCGGTCCAGATGTTCGATTCAGAGACCTTGCAATCGAAGGAGTTACATCGTGGGCGATCGGTAAGAGTTACAGAAGTTCGTATTCCAGAAACGGGCAAGACCGTCCAGGCAACGCCTCAAGCCTTTGTAGCAGATCTGCGAGAACGTTTATCCATTGTCGAGGTAGATGCACAGAATTCTGTTCATTTGAAACTTTTTTCGATCAATCGCGATGGGGAGACCTTGAAAACGCGGCAGAGACTGACGGCACAAGGGCTCATAGGTAAGAAACCGGCCCATTCATCAGCAGTCGTGGATGCGATATGGCAGCTTCCATCGAGTGCTGCCGAGTCAGCTGTGCCTCGTTTGATTGAGTGGTCCATGCCGCTCCTCATGAGGAATGAACTAAGCAGCGATGAGAAGGTCAGCTTTGACGATATTACTGGCAGCGTTCTGGGGGGGAATGCTTCCTGGAATGAGCAGTTACGGATTGGGATGAATACCTGGCGGCGCCAGATTGAACGCTCATTAAATCCTGATTTTCTTGGTTACCACGGACTTGCTGTAGGCGATGTGAATGGTGACGGGCTGGAAGACCTTTATGTCTGTCAACCAGGCGGTCTGCCAAACCTCTTGTTCCAGCAAGAGCAAGACGGAACGCTGGTGGATATTTCGGCGGACGCTCGGGTTGATTGGCTTGATAACACGACGGGATCACTCTTGGTCGATCTCGACAACGATGGTGATGCCGACCTGGCACTGGCGACCCGGACCGCCTTTCTGATCATGGAGAATGACGGTAAGGGGAAATTCTCTCTCGTCGAACGTTTGACCAATCTTGGCATGGGCTACTCTCCTTCAGCAGCCGACTATGATCTGGATGGGGATCTCGATCTCCTCGTTCTACGCTATGCAGCCGATGGAAAAGTGGGTGATTTTCCCACCCCACACCCATTTCACAGTGCACGAAACGGAGGGGCCAATGTGTTGCTGCAGAACCAGGGTGGTCTCAGTTTTCTTGATGTCACTGACGAGACTGGCCTCGGCGTCGAGAACTACCGATTCTCATTTGCTGCATCTTGGGAAGATTATGATAACGACGGTGATGTTGATCTGTATATCGCCAATGATTTCGGTCCCAATCAGTTGTTCCGAAGCGAGGGCGAGTATTTCATCGATGAGTCGAGCGAAAGCGGTTCACAGGATTGGGGCTTTGGTATGTCGGCCACGTGGGCAGACTATGACCGAGACGGCTTCATGGATCTGTATGTCTCCAGCATGTTCTCAGGGGCAGGAAATCAAGTGGTGGCTCAATCCGACTTCAACGCGAACATGCCGGAAGAAACCCGATCAAGGTACCTCAAGATGGTGCGAGGGAATACCTTGTTGAAGAACTCTGGCCAGGGACAATTTGAGGATTTGACAAGCCCGATGGCTGAAGGCTTTGGAGGCTGGGCTTGGGGAGCCAAGTTTGCTGACTTCAACAATGACGGATGGGAGGACTTGTATGTGGCCAATGGCTACATCTCTCAGCCCGATACGGACGATTTGTGAATGTTCTTCTGGAGGCGGGTCGCGCCTCTGATTCCTGAGGAAGGGCTTAAGCCCACCGCCACGCCTGGGTACATGCGGAATTTCCGTGATCTCAATGATCAAGTATCTCGAGGAAAGTCTTTTAGTGGATACGAGCGAAATGCGCTTTTCTTGAACCGAGCAGGAAATGGGTTTTCTGATGTTGGAGCGATTCTTGGGGTCGATTTTGATGATGATGCCCGTGCCGTCGCCACGATCGATTGGGATCGGGATGGCGATCTCGATATGTGGGTCGCCAATCGTACGGCGCCTCAAGTGCGTTTGTTAAGAAACAATCAAACTTCGACCAATGCTTTTGTTGCCTTTCGTTTGATCGGCAATGGTCGAACGACAAACCGAGATGCGATCGGGGCACGATTGACGCTCTCGCGAAAATCGGAGCCATCGTCGCAACAGATTCGGACAATACACGCCGGTGACGGCTTTCTCGCTCAATCATCGCGTTGGGTTCACTTTGGCTTGGGCGAGGCCGAGGATCTCGAATTGAGTATTCGATGGCCCGGTGGAGGCACTGAGACCTTGTCGAATGTTCAAGCCGGAAAACGGTATACCATTTCTCAGAATCAAGGTGTGGTCAATGAACCCGCTTTGGCTTCCAATTCGAACTCGGCTGGGGCGACTGAACTGGCGTCCTTAGCTGAGGCGGAAACTCCGAAGCCCGAGCGTAGTGGCTTCTGGGTGGCCAATCAGGTACCTTTTCCGAAACTCGAGTGCACCGATCCTGAAGGTGTCGTTCGTTCGACCAGTGATTTTCTCGGTAAACCGGTGCTCGTGAATCTTTGGGCAACCTGGTGCGCGCCATGCCTGGGCGAACTTCGCGAACTGGGGGAACACGCCGACGAGTTGCGTTCCATGGGTGCGACTGTTCTCGCACTGAACGTCGACGGCTTGAATGTGGATGGCGTGGCATCAACTCGATCGGATCCGAAGCGAGTGCTGGCGCGTGCGGGATACGATTTACCCTGGGGGATTGCTCGACAGGATAACTTGGCGAAGGTGGAAATCCTCATCGAATATCTGACTTCTCGTCGTTCTTCTCTCTCGATTCCAACGAGTATTTTGGTGGATGCCAAAGGAAACACGGCCGCCGTCTATTTGGAACCGGTGAGCTGGGAACAGTTGAGAACCGATTTGGCAACTTTGAACGAGTCCCCAGCCGTGACATTGAAACGGGCTTCGGCTCGAGCCGGGCGTTGGTTCGCCGATCCCCGACAGATCGATATTGCCTCCTACCTGGGCGATTACGCCACGCTCTATGGAATGAATGGGTTTCCGGAAGAATCCCAGCGTCTCTATGATTTGATTAGGCCAGAGGAAGGATTGCTGACGGCTCGTGAGTTCTACAATCAGGCGAAATCTGCGGCTCAACAGGGCCAGCTGGAACAGGCGATCGAGTTTTATCAGAATGCCATTCGTATTGATCCAGAATATGGGCGCGCCTTGACGGGGCTTGGGGCGATTTTCCTCAATCAAAAACGAATTGACGAGGCCCAAGCACTCTTCGAAAAGGCGATAAGTATTGATCCAAATCATGCGACAGCGCTCATTAATCTGGCCACCATTGAGCAAATGCGAGGCGAGGTGGAAAGTGCGGTCGCACGCTTGAAGCGCGTGATTACTATCAATCCCGAGTACCATGAAGCCTATCTCAGCCTGGGATTCGTATTGGCAGCCATGCGAGAATATGATGAGGCAATCCAGTACATGGAAAAGGGAGTTAAAATCAATCCCAAGTCTCTGGTAGGTCAGCTCAATTTGGCAAAAGCATATGGGGCCAAGGGACGGCTCGAGGAATCGGCAGCCGCCTATCGCAGGGTGATGGCACTCGATCCCAAAATGCCATATCCTCACTACGGATTGGGTAATTTACAGGCAATTCAAAAAGACCATGGTGCTGCCGTGGCCTCCTATCAAAAGGCGATCTCGTTGGGCGCTAAAAATGCAGCGACTCTGACTAAACTCGGATTGTCATTGGTGGCTCTGGGAGACAAAGAGCCGGGGATTGCTTCGCTTAAGAATGCCCTGGAGATCGACCCTGAATATCCCAGCGCAAAACGAGCACTCCAGGATCTCGGAGTCTTGAGCGAATAACTGCCTCAGAGTATTGGACTTGGGTCATTGCCTTCATTAATTCACGGACCTCCGGTTCTTATCTCGGGGGTCCGAAACGGTATCAGCCACGGCTTATAAGAAAAATATTCGGATACGTTCGCGAAAACAGTGGATCCCAGATTTGAAGGATTCTTCGTTTATTAGCCGAAGCGACTGTTTCAGTGTAAGCGGTACACAGACGTCCCCCTTGTAAGGGATCCGTCTGGATGGTTTTGATCCAATCAGATGATTGATCAAGCTGCTTTGAAGTTGGCTTTGAGTAAGCCTTTTCGGATGGCCCAGTTTCTAGG
>JBDQII010000268.1:0-7076 GCA_040264395.1 Verrucomicrobiota bacterium | reverse complement strand
ATCATATTTATTGTCATCGCAGCCTATTTCGGAGTCTTGTGGCTTATTTCAACACGGACCGGGAAAAACGGCGATAACAAGACCTATTTCACTGGTAACCATAATTCCCCATGGTATCTGGTTGCCTTTGGAATGATAGGAGCCTCCCTCTCTGGCGTCACCTTTATCTCGGTTCCTGGATGGGTGGCCACACGTCAGTTTTCCTATATGCAGATGGTGCTGGGTTACCTTGTGGGCTACACATTTATTGCCCTGGTTTTAATGCCCCTGTATTACAGAATGCGTCTCACGTCCATCTACAGTTATCTGGAGACTCGTTTTGGGACGGTTTCCTATAAAACGGGGGCGACTTTTTTCCTCCTTTCCAGAACCATTGGTGCTTCCTTCCGGCTATACCTTGTTGCCATCGTTTTCCAGTTCATTCTTGAGAAATTGACTGTGAGCATACCCTTTGCCGTCGTGGTGGCCATGTCCATCACACTTATTTACCTATACACCTACCGGGGAGGAATTCAGACGGTCGTCTGGACCGATACTCTGCAAACTTTCTTCATGCTTGCCTCGGCAGGGTTGACCGTCTGGTGGATTGCAGACGACCTGAATCTTGGTTTCACGGGTATGATCGACACGGTTTCAGCAAGCAGTTACAGCCAGATTTTCTTTTGGGAAAGCGGTCCCAAGAATTTCTTCATGCAGTTTTTGAGTGGAGCCTTCATAGCGTTCGTCATGACGGGGCTGGACCAGGACATGATGCAGAAAAACCTGACCTGCCGCAATCTTCGGGAGGCACAGGTAAACATGTTCAGCTTCAGTGTGGTATTGGTCGTGGTCAATCTTGCTTTTCTCGCCTTGGGCGCATTGTTGTATCTTTATGGACACAAGGAAGGACTTATCGATGAAACCATGATTGAGGAACGGTTCCAGTTACTGATCCAAGATAAGGCCTCCGGGGAAATGGTGGCGCGAGGAACGGATTACCTTTTTCCTGTTTTGGCCATTGATTACCTGCCAGGTGCGGTGGGCATTCTCTTTCTGCTGGGATTGGTTGCTGCGGCATATTCCTCAGCGGACTCCGCCCTGGCCGCCTTGACCACCAGCTACTGCGTGGATTTTTTGAGGCTTGAGAAACCATCCGAAGTAGATGGTTTACTGAGTGAGGCAGAAAACCAAAAGAAGCGAAAATACGTCCAGTTGGGTTTTTCGGTGCTTATCTTCGTTTTGATCCTTGTTTTCAAAGCCGTCAACGACGATGCGGTGATCGCCCAGATATTCAAGGCTGCAGGTTTTACTTATGGCCCCCTGCTTGGATTGTATACCTTCGGCTTGTTAACGCGGCGAAAAGTGAAGGATGCGTGGGTGGGACTGGTTTGCATGGGTGCCGTCCTTCTGAGTTGCATCATCAACTGGAATGCAGAAGCATGGTTTGGAAGTAAAATTGGCTTTGAGATCCTGATATATAACGGTGGCTTGACCTATCTGGGGCTTTGGATCATTTCAAGAAAATCCTCTTCCATCCCAGAGAACGCATAATCGGCAAAAATTCCATGATCCCTTGGTTCTTACTTGTTTGAATAGATGCACCGTCTTTGCATGCAGGATCATTTTCTTCTGTTGCAAACCTGATGGGGTATCTTTACCCGGTGGGCCGGAGAGATGGATACTACATGAAAAAACGTTGGAGACACTTATTCCTCAATCAATGCCTGCATGCGTTCAAGCCAAAGCGTGAGAACTTCCCGCGGATCCTTCGCCCATAGAAACCTGATGTCGTTGACGTTTTAATTATTGAACCGTTGCAGTTCAGCAACACCATCTGGTTGCACCCGAAGTTTGATTTTTTCGCAATATGCTATTGCAGCATTGTCATCAGTTGTGAACTTCTCCCAATGGGCTCGCCGTTGACTTTCAATCCGAGCTTGCCCCGCCAACGGGTTTCGTCTTTTGAGTTTTACCGTGAACTGAAAGCTTGTAAGAGGGGTGTCTTGACATCTGACACACAATTACAGAGGCGTTACCTTTTTGTCAAAAGGCACAGTAAAACAAGATATTCCCCACCTTCTTAAACCTAAGTTTACTATGAATTTAAGAATTATTTAACCGGAATTTCTTAGCTTTAGATCATTCACCTCGCCGGGGTAAGGACTAATTTCCTGAACTCAACAACACCGTGATCACCTTGAATAAGGATAGGCCCAGGTTTGCCTTCATCACTGTCGAGGGCTCCGCCCGTAATACCGGGGATGACTTGACGCTCTATAATGGCCTCACCATTTAATTCAATGGTCACCACCCTGCCTATCAAAGTGATTTTCAATGTCTGCCATTTCCCTGCCGGTCTGGAAGCATTGATGCGTGGGGACAAATGGCCATAAACTCCACCTATGCGATGACTGTTGATGATCATCCCGTAATTATCCTCGATCTGTACTTCATGTCTGCCTCGCAGGTAGATACCACTGTTGCTCTCCTCTGGGTAACGGAACTGAGCTTCCAGTTTGAAGTCGTCAAAAGTCTGTTCTGTGAGAATATCGTTGCCGGGCTCGGCATTGGTTAATAATCCTTTTTTTACTACCCATCCATTTGGCAGGTCGGTATGGCGCGGTTTCCATCCATCAAGGTTCTTCCCGTTGAAAAGTTTGATTTTCTTGCCCCATTTCAACCTGCCTTCGCGTTCAAGTGAGGGAGAGCGCTGGGCAATAAAATGTATCGTTTCACCGTCAGCATTCGACGTTTCCCCTCGCAAGGTATCTCCTTCGAGTTTCCCCTCGAACACAATCCTTGTGGTGCGCTTTTCCCATTGAGGAGGGAGGGTGAATCGGAACTCACCGGTTTTCGCATTGAAATCAATATTGCCTATCGGACGTGCACTTCCAAATTGACCGACATAGGAACCCACAAGCGTACGGTAACCGGAAAGTTCAACCTCCATCCAGGAAGGGTACTGCGCGTCGCCATCCGTTACCTTCCAATCCCAGCGCCCGGTAAGTGCGGGATCATCCATTTTCACAAAAGGATCATTTTCCTGTGCCCATGCTGAAGTGGTGCAAATAAAAACCAATGCAGCAATGGCATTGAAGCAACGAATTGAAGAAAAGGATTTCATAGAGTCATACATACCTTGAGTTGGTTCAAAATTCTAGCGTAATTCAATATCAGGGTTGGGAATGTTTTCCTTGTGCCAGTTCAACATCCATAATCCCTGAACGGAAACACGTTCTGTATGCCCGTCCACAAATCCAACATTGATTCCATTGCCGTGCCTTTCCAGAGCGAACCTCCCCATGAATCTACCCTTGGAATGAGGAAAACTTCCATTCCCATATCCTTTACCTTTTAAATCGCCAGGCATCTGATCCCCTCCATCAGGCCAGGAACCTACCCAGACTGAATCTCCATACGCAGGAACACCGGAAGATGCAGTAGAGAATTGGCTGTAATACTGGTCCGCCGGGAAATCATTGAGATAAACTCCCTCGCTATCCAGCCATAGGTTCATCCCGTAGCTTCCTTCTGATTGCAGTGATCTCCAGGTTGTCGCCGCTGTCCCCCACCAACTTTCATTGGGCTGTGGGTTGGGTTTCGGACGCTTGGTGGATGGGCAAACCAGGATTCTCATCACACCATCATCAAGCTCATGGGGATTGTCTTTGTAAGCGTCGGCTCCCATGTACGGAGCAATTTGATGAAACCAATATTCACCAACGGCATGTGCAACAGGAGGAACATGATCGTTGTAATCATCAGCATAAAACCGTGTCGCGAGGGACATCTGTCTTAAATTACTCATGCAAAGCGCACCCTTGGCTTTGGATTTGGCCTTGGACAAAGCAGGAAGAAGCATTCCAGCAAGAATCGCGATGATGGCGATGACAACAAGGAGCTCGATCAAGGTGAAACCTTGGATGCTTTCATCAGGTCTCTCGCGTGCACGTTGCGAATGTGGAATATTCATGACGCTTTTGAATAGTTGTGTTGGTAGTGACAAAACTGTAGCCGCACTTACTGATTTTACAATGTCATTTATCCAAATCTTGAGAGCATGACTGACAGGCTGCTCTCGCTTGCTTTTCCTTTGGAAATCAATCATTCCAACCTGATGGGATAAAATGCCTCCCCTAGCGAGTTGAAGCGATATTGAATGAGCATATTGGTAAACAATGCAGCCAACCATGAACCGTAAAAACCGCAATGGCTGCGGAGGGCGCTCAGTCGGTGGAATCGAATTCGGAAACCATCAATGAGTCTTTCACTGCGTCGCTGCCCAAGCTTGATTCGAAATGAAGAATGCTGTATGCATTGTTTCAAACCATTACGGTTGTTTTAAATTGATTGAAAACACTACTCGATACCTTCGAAAAAACCACAGAGCGTGCATTTTTAATTGGCGCTCAATTCAAGGCACGCAACTCATGGGAAATCAAGGATTCGCTATCTGAATTAAGTCAACTGGCAGAAACAGCAGGTGCTGAAATTGTTGGCCAGGGTTTTCAAAAACTTGATACCCTTCATCCCGGCACTTTCATCGGCAAAGGTAAAGCACACGAATTTGCCGAGCAGTGTCAAGTTGAGAATGTAGACACCATCATTTTCGATGATGAGTTGACTCCCGGGCAGGCCAGGAATCTTGAAAAAATCTTTGAATGTAAAATCCTGGATCGCACTTCACTCATTCTGGATATCTTCGCTGGAAGAGCCCAGACCCGTGAGGGTAAACTTCAAGTGGAGTTGGCTCAGTTGAAGTATTTGTTGCCACGGTTGACACGATTCTGGACTCACTTGACGCGCCAAAAAGGGGGAATAGGCATGCGGGGTGGTGATGGAGAATCTCAATTGGAGGTGGATCGACGAAAAATTTCCGAACGTATCGCCCGTCTACTGGAAGAGCTGGACCAGGTTCGAAAGCAACGTGAAATTCAACGATCAGGACGTAAGAGGAATCTTTGGCCGCTGGCTTCCATCGTGGGCTACACCAATGCCGGTAAATCCACCTTACTGAACTCACTTACCGGAGCCGAGGTGGTTGCGGAGGACAAACTATTTGCCACCCTTGACCCGACCACACGCAGATTAAGATTACCTACCAACCAAAATGTACTCATTTCTGACACGGTGGGTTTTATCCGCAAACTTCCCCACCGTCTTGTAGAAGCCTTCAAAGCGACACTGGAAGAGGTTGTCGAGGCGGACCTACTCATTCATGTCACTGATCTAAGCCACCCTCAAGTCGATGAACAAATCAAAGCCGTTAACACTGTTTTAGAGGAAATCAAGGCACACGAAAAACCATGCATGATGGTGTTCAACAAAATTGATCAAGTCGAAAGTGCTGGCATCATCGAACACTACCTGGAAACGAATGGACCTGCTGTCGCCATTTCTGCGAAATCACAGCAGGGATTTGATTCCTTTCTGGCGGAATTAGGTACGCAGCTAAGACCCATCCGCCAGTTTCTCGAACTCAAAATCCCACAGGAAAAGACGCAGGTCATGGCGCGCCTGTACGAAGTAGGACAGGTGGAAGATCGACGTTTTGAAGGCAATGATGCGTTTTTTAAAGTGCGTATTCCGCCCCAGTGCCATCATGAATTTGAAACCTATCTGCTGAAGGATTTAGAAATTGGCTCGAACGACTGAAAGCAAACAAGGGGCAGGTACGGAGGCTTCGCCCATGCGTGTTCAGTCATCCCATCGCAAACTTGAGCCAGGACTCAAACTCTGCTCTGATTTTTAGGGTAACAGTCTTTTCAGGTTCATTTGTTTTGTGATTACCCTATCGAGAGGTGGATGATTTGAGCGATTGAAATCGCTCAAAGGCATCGTCCCACTTCGATTGATCGACAGGTACGAATGTTTCTGTCGGGAATGAATTCGATATCACTTGCCGTGCATCTTCTATTGAATCAAGGTGACCCAAGGCAAGGGCTTGAATCAGGATATTTCCAGCGGCCGTGGCCTCAATGGGTCCTGTCACTACTTTTCGATTCAAGGCATTGGCTGTCCATTGATTCAATAAGCGGTTGCGACTGCCACCACCCACGATGTGAAGAACATCCACTCTGTTTCCAGTCATCATTTCAATATCCTGCAGGGTATTTCTGTAAAGCAATGCAAGACTCTCCAAGGCACACCTCAACATGGCTCCCTTGGTTCCAGGAACTGTCTGACTTGTTTCACGGCAGAAGGTGGCGATTCGATCAGGCATCCCACCCGGAGGGATGAAGCGAGGATCTGCCGGATGAATGAGTGACTTGAAGGGGGCTGCTTCACCTGCAAGCCGCGTCATCTCTTCATAATCAAGCGCGTCGCCCTGCCCTTCCCATTCTCGACGACATTCCTGAATCAACCACATCCCGATAATGTTTTTAAGCAAGCGAATGGAGCCACCGTATCCGATTTCGTTTGTGTAGTTCAATTTCATGGAAAGGTCATTGATGATCGGTTCCGAAAGTTCCACTCCCATGAGCGACCAGGTGCCAGAACTGAGATAAGCCCAACGTTCATCGGATGCAGGCACTGCCGCAACAGCAGCACCCGTATCGTGCGAACAACTGGCAACCACCTGCATGCGATTCAAGCCATGCTGTTTGACCAGGTCATCCGACAAGAAACCAATAGGCGTGCCAGGATCCACGATTTCAGGAAGCTGCTCCTGTTGAAGACCAGCAGCTTCTATCAACTTTTTCGACCAATCTTTTTTAACGGGATGATAAAGCTGAAAGGTACTGGCCATCGACAACTCCAAAACAGCGCGACCACCCAACCAGTGGTTGAACGCATCTCCCACGCCACCGAAACTCGCTGCTGCCTTCAATCTGTCGGAAGTTTCAGCCCCCATTTGAAATAGCGCATTCAAAGGCATGAACTGAATACCACTTTCCATGAAAATTCTTTCCCAGGGAAGACGGTTGAAAATTTTCTTCACGCCCTCAGCAGTGCGCGGATCTCGATAATGAAAGGTAGGGTTGATATGAGTGCCTTGCGAATCATAGAGGACATAATCCACCCCCCACGAGTCACAGCTGATACTTTCAAAAGACTCCCCTAGGGCGCCTGCTTTTTTCAGACCTACAATGATT
>JBDQII010000267.1:0-7095 GCA_040264395.1 Verrucomicrobiota bacterium | reverse complement strand
CTCTCAGCAAAAATCAACGCTTTCATTTTCGATAAGACAGGAACCTTGACCACTGGTAAGCTGGCGGTGAGTCGTCTGGCACCTCAAGACGGAATCAAACCTGCAGAACTCCTGCACCTCGCGGCATCTGCGGAAAAATACAGCAACCATCCGACAGCGAGAGCTCTGGCTCAACTTGCCAATGAAGCCGGGCTGGACCTGACCGAGCCACAGGATTTCAAGGAGACAGCCGGTAAGGGTATCACCGCTAAAGTCGGCGAAGAAACCTTGATCGTCGGTCGAGCCAACTGGCTCAAGGACAATGGGCTGACGGATGATTTCATGCAGAACGTGGATCTGAGCGAGGCTGAGGGTTACTCATTACTTTACGTGGCCAGAAACGGTAGCTTCATTGGATGGATTGGTCTTCAGGATCAAACCCGACCCGAAGCTCAGGAGGCTCTATCCGAGTTGCTGGGGGCCGACATTCGGCGCATTGCAATGGTTTCTGGAGATCGTGAGCCTGTTGCAGCCCGAGTTGCCCGTGAGATCGGGTGTGAAGAGGTGGTTGCTGAATGCTTGCCTCAAAACAAGGTGGAATATGTTCACAAGATGAAAGCCAAAGGATATCGCGTTGCAGTCGTTGGCGATGGTGTCAACGATGCACCCGCACTGGCTGCTGGAGATCTCGGTGTTGCCATGGGAGCTGCTGGAAGCGAAGTCGCCATCCATAGCGCGACGATTGCCCTCATGAACAATGATCTGCGCCGACTGCCATTTCTTGTGAAGCTTTCTCGTCAAACCAGAACTGTGATCAATCAAAATTTTATGTTCGGTGTGGTTTTTGTCATTGGCGGATTTGTCATGGCTTCGCTTGCTTACATCAATCCCATCATTGCGGCCATGTTGCATGTGATCGGATCACTGCTGGTTGTTTTCAACAGCTTCAGGCTCGTTCGACAGGGTGAGGAATTGGAGCCTTTCCTTGAGGAGGAAAAGAAAGCAGCTCCTGAATCTGAATCTGAAGCGCCAAAACCGTCCGTGCAACCCGCTTGAGACCGTTTTTCAATCCACGGTAAAGCTCAATATAAAGGATACAAATGGTAAGCCCCAGCACACAGGAAGCATTCTCATCTCGATCGAATACTGAACAATCCGGTGATGTCGTTATTTCCGTTCGTGGTCTAACAAAGGTATTCAAAGATTTCTGGGGGCGTCCCAAGGCAAAGGCGGTCAACAATGTTGATTTCGAGGTGAAGCGTGGCGAGGTTTTTGGGTTGCTGGGCCCTAATGGTTCCGGAAAATCCACTACTATCAAAATGCTTCTGGGACTCCTGTATCCCACCAAAGGACATATCGAAGTATTCGGACACTCTCCGCGTCATGTTGCCACCAAGTCTCGCATCGGTTATCTGCCGGAGGAGTCTTATCTATACAAGTATCTTGACTCCAAGGAGACTCTGGATTTCTTCGGGAATCTTTTTAACCTCAATACGCCTGAACGTCGCAAAAGAGCCGATCAATTAATTGAAATGGTTGGCTTGAACAATGCTCGCTCACGCCAGGTTGGGGAGTTTTCCAAGGGCATGCAGCGCCGTATTGGTCTGGCACAGGCTTTGATCAACGATCCTGACTTGGTCATCCTTGATGAACCGACTGCAGGACTTGATCCGATTGGGTGTCGAGAAATCAAGGATCTCATCGTCGCATTAGCCAAGCGTGGGAAAACAATCATCTTGAGCAGTCACTTGTTGTCAGATGTTGAAGACGTGTGTGACCGTGTTGTCATCTATTACGGCGGTCGCATTCAGGCTCAGGGTACTCTGCAGGACTTACTCGTCGAACCGGATGTGACCCGTATCACGTCACCTGTCCTGAAACGGGAAACCATGGACAAGGTATTAAATACCATTCGCTCTGAGATTAAGGATGGTTCGGTCACCATTGATAATCCAACCCAGAATCTCGAAAGTTATTTTCTGGGTGTGGTTGAAAAAGCGCGTGCTTCTGAAGAGTCTACATCCGGAGCACTTGCTGGCAAGGTGGCAGATTATCTGAAAGGAACGGCAGAAGAACAGACCAGCTCTCGTGACAAGGTGCTGGATCGCCTTACTCAGATTGAAGATAAGCATGATGCAAAACTGCACGTTGAAGCTCCCACTGAGAAGGTAGACCATGGGAAATTAGATCAGCTGACTCACGATTCAAGTGAAGCCTTTCACGCTCCAGAAGTTGAAAATGCTGCCAAATCACAGGCCGATCTTGATGCGGCCAATGACAAACTTTCCTCACTTCTCGACTCCGCGGCTGACAAGGACTCAGACGCATCAGACGAGAAAAAAGACTGACCAAATCGCATGCAGGGACTCTTCGCCATCGTTGGACTGACTCTCAAGGCCGCTATTCGCTATCGGGTAGTGATTGTCCTGTCATTTCTCTTGCTGGCATCGGTCGTGGTGCTTCCCTTGATGATCAAGCATGATGGGTCTGCTCAGGGTTTCACGCAAATCCTGCTGACTTACACGCTGAGTGCCATCACCTTTTTGCTGGGATTCGCTACACTCTGGATTGCCTGTGGCAGTCTGGCGCGTGAAGTGCAGGAATGTCAGATACAAATGCTGGCGGTCAAACCCATTCCGCGCTGGAAAATCTGGCTTGGTAAATGGGTCGGCATTGTGATCATCAATGCTATCCTTCTCGGTGTGTCTTCATCGGCCGTTTATGGGATTACCATATGGCGAGCAGGACAATTGTCCGAGTCGCAGCAGGCAGTCCTTAAAAATGAAATTTTTGTGGCCCGTGGATCGGCTTTACCGGATTACCCTGACATTGAACCTTATATAGATGAATACATGGCTGAGCGATTGAAGGAAAATCCGAACCTGATAGATATGGATCCGACCTATGTTCGCCAAAAAGTTGAGGAACAGGTCAAAGCTTCACAACAGGTTGTTCGGCCTGCTCACATTCGAAGATGGAGCATCCCTGTGGGTTCTCCTGAATCTGTAAAGGATCAACCGATGTATATTCGTGTAAAATTCTTTACAAGTCGCCCATACGATACATCGACGTACAATGTCGTCTGGCAGATTGGTCCTCCTGAAACGCCACAGAGAGTTCAGCGACCAATGGACATAGCGCCAGAGACGCCCATCGAATTTCAAATCCCTTCCAATTTATTGGATCCCGATGGGAATCTGATCGTGGATTTATACAACGACAATCAGGAAGCCCTTCTCTTCCCTTTGGAAGATGGTATAGAGGTTCTTTACAAGCAGGGTGATTTTGGTTGGAATTATTTGCGTGGGATGTCGGTGATTCTTTGCTGGATGGGATTCCTTGCAGCGATTGGTTTAGCTGCATCCAGTTTTCTTTCTTTTCCAGTGGCAGCCTTCGTCTCTATTGGCATTCTCATTGTTGGTTTTTCCAGTGGTACATTAAGTCAAGTGATTGAGCAAGGCGGCATCGGTGGAATCAACCATGAAACTGGAAGGAAAGATTCGGCATCTGGCTTGGATCATATTGCATTGCCGATTGCAAAGGGTCTGTTGAAGGTGATCAATCTGGTGAAAGAATTTTCACCGGTCAGTTTTCTAAGTACCGGTCGTAGCATCACTGTGAGTATTCTCTTCCAAGCACTCACGCAGATTGTATTGGTAATGGGAGGTATTTTCGCTGCCTTTGGTATATGGGCCTTTTATCGAAGTGAACTTGCAACCGCACAAGGAAACCAATGAAGCTTTTGATCGGTCGATATTCCAGATATTTCCTGATCCTCTTCATGGTGATCATGGTTACCTGCGCGGGCTTTGTGCAACGCAGCATGAATCGCGCTCGGGCTGACATGGGATTGACTCGTCTTCAACCTCTGGAGAATGCTCCGCCGGTGCTTGCATTCACGACCGTTGCACTCGGTGGTTTCCGAGGCTTGATCTCCAACATGCTTTGGATACGAGCTACGCAACTGCAAGAGGATGGTAAATATTTCGAAATGGTCCAGCTGGCCGACTGGATAACCAAACTCCAGCCGCATTTTGTCACTGTCTGGGTTCATCAGGCGTGGAACCTTGCTTATAATATATCCGTCAAATTTCCGGATCATGAAGATCGTTGGCTCTGGGTCCAGCGTGGTATCGAGCTCCTGCGTGATCATGGATTGAAATACAATCCGCAGGAGACAATGATTTATCGAGAACTAGCATGGTTTTTTCAGCATAAAATGGGTGCCAATCTGGATGATGCCAACATGCTCTACAAAGCCGAATGGGCGGCTGCATGGGATCAATTACTGATGGAGGGCAAACCTGACTATGATGTCCTTCTGGATCCTCAGACTCCTGAGGATAAGGAGCGGGTTCAAGTCATACGCGATGTCTACAAAATGGACCCTGCCATCATGCAGAAGGTCGATAAGGAGTATGGTCCTTTTGAATGGCGCCTCCCGGAGTCTCATGCCATGTATTGGGCTTTTCTTGGGCTTAAAGTCTCTGAACGGGAAAAAGATTATATTCAGCTGAGGCGTGTGATTTTTCAGGGGATGCAAATGGCCTTTTTACGCGGAAGAATGATTGAATTTCCTGTTGCAGATCCTTCAGCACCAGGTGAATTTTCAAAAGCTTTTGAGTTTGGTCCCAATCTTGATATCACTGAAAAAACCAATAGTGCTTATGAAGAGATGATGGGAGAGGATGAGAAATATTTGCAGAACATTGGGACAGCACATAAGAATTTTTTGAGGACGGCTGTTTACTTTCTCTACACCCACAATCGCATGCAGGAATCCGAAAAATGGTATGATTACGTGCGCGAAATGTATCCTGATTCCATCAACTCCACCTTGGAAGAGTATGTTTTTGCCAGAGTGGAAGAGGAGTTTGGTAGTACTTCGCAGGATCGATTGAAAGGGATGCTCATGGGCTTCATCGAAAGGTCACTGATTGACATTGCCATGGGGCAGGAAGAAAAGGCCATTGCGGGGGAAATGCTTGCACGCAAGATGAGGAAGCGTTACTACGACGAGATCAATGAGAGTCAGGTCGCTCGCATCAAACTTCCTACTGTTCAGGAAATGAAGATTGAATTGCTTGCACGATTGCTGGATCCAGAAGAAGGCCTGAACAAGCTAATGGCAAATCAGCTTCGAACACGATTGGGGCTCGATGAGGATTATGATCCCAAAAAAGCCCTGGGTGAATTAAGAGCGACTGCACAAGTGGAAGGTCCGCAGCCTGAACTACAGCCTTAGTTTTTTGCGTTGCCCAAGAGTTATCTCTCTCGTAAGGCTCCTGATCGTGGACACAGAAAAGCCGCACACCAAATGGTAATGCGGCTTTGATCATTTAAAAATCCTACTCTGGCCTTAAGCCATCAGCTCTCCGGCATCGAAGAACCTTTTGAGTTCTGCCTCGGCTGCCTCAGGAGCATCTGAAGCATGGACGACATTACGCATTTTATCCTCACCAAGATCTCCTCGCACCGTGCCTTTCGCTGCTGCGGTTGAATCGGTAGGACCGATCAAGTCACGCACCTTTTGAATGATGGCTTCACCTTCAAGGGCAATCGCCAGGATGGGTGAACTTTGCATGAATCCCAAAATCTCGGAGAAGAAGGGGAACTCAGTCAAATGTGAGTAATGGTCTCGAAGGATAGCTTCATCCAAACGCATCATCTTGCATCCGATAACTTGAAATCCTTGGTTTTCAAATCGTTTGATAACCTCACCCATGATCTTCTTTTGAACGCAATCAGGTTTTAACAGAACTACCGTTTTTTCCATAGGGCGCCACACGGTAAGGAAATTACCAAAAGAGAAAAGCTTTTTTTCTTAGTCAGATTCAGAATAAACCAGTTTTACACTTCTCACCCGGCAAAAGAGCAAACATCTTATCACGATGAAAATGGGTCGGCTTTGATTGCTTTCTCATGCGGTGAGATTGCCTTGTATCTCGTTACAAGTCTTTTCAGAATAGGGTATCAGTTATGGCGGATTTAAAACAATCGATTATCGATCAGGAAATACAGGCATCGAGAGTTGCCGAATTATTGGCCCTGTCCCGTGCACTTGGCGATGCGTCCAGGAATCTTTGTATTCTCGGGGAAGGAAATACATCCGTTGCGGTCGATGAGGCACACCTTGCAGTGAAGGCCAGCGGTTCGGTTTTGGAACGTCTCCGGGAAGAGGATGTTACTTTGTGTCGGCGGGCTCCCTTATTGAATGCTCTGGAAGATCGCGCTCTGACGGATGAGCAGCTGAAGGCATTACTTGATTCAGTCAAGGTGAATCCCTCAAGCAAGAAACCAAGTATCGAGACGATCTTTCATGCATGGCTTCTGTGTCTTCCCGGAGTGAATTACGTAGGCCACACGCATTCATTGGAAGCCAATAAAATATTGTGTTCGCCTCGAGCCAGGGATTTTGCTGAGCGACGTTTGTTTCCTGATGAGATCGTCTTCTGTGGTCCTGCTTCGGTGTTTGTGCCCTATACCGATCCGGGCTTACCTCTGGCCAGAGAAATACGGGACAGGGTCAATGCATTCATCAAACAAGAAGGTTTCTTGCCAAAGCTGATCCTTCTTCAAAATCATGGCATCATTGCCATGGGGACGACTCCTGACGCAGTGATGGCCTGCACTTTGATGGCAGATAAAGCAGCTGCCGTCTTCAGCGGCGCGGCCGGCATGGGGGGACCGAATTTTTTGACGCAAAAGCATGTGGAGCGTATCGCCACACGACCGGATGAGCACGAGCGCCAGAAGCGACTTAATACTTAGAACACTCCTTTTAACAATTAGTTGATCAATGAAAAATAACATCCGTCGTTACCTTGCATGTGATCTTGGCGCTGAAAGCGGTAGATTGATCCGGGGAATCCTCGAGAATGGAAGGTTGTTTCTCGATGAAATTCACCGGTTTCAAAACATACCTGTAAGGAGTGGGGGTTCACTCCACTGGGATCTCGGCTCGTTACAAGATGAAATCATTGTAGGTCTGAAAAAAGCAGGCGCCCTAGGGGAGTCTTTTGAAAGTATCAGCTGTGACTCGTGGGGGGTGGATTATGTCCTCTATGATTCGCAAGGCACTCATATCAACCCTACCTTTCATTATCGAGATCCGCG
>JBDQII010000266.1:0-7112 GCA_040264395.1 Verrucomicrobiota bacterium | reverse complement strand
CATGACAAGTGAATCGTTTGCTTGAACTCCTTTGACTTCGTATTGAGTAAAATCATGTTGAGATGTATTTTTAATCTTCTCGTTACTGCAACAATCCCGAGAAAGGCAGTAGCTGGGATCTTTTTTACCCCCCCTTTTTTTTTACATTCCAATAGTAAAGACCAAAGAGACTCAATGCGATCCATGTGCTTCCGGAAACCTCTGGCACTGGAGTAATGACTCCGAATAAATCCACATTATCCAAGCGCCAGGTGCCACTACTGGATTCAGCATTATAACCGTAAAATCGAAATTCAATGGTGTTGGTCAAGTCATCGAACAAGCCTCCTGATAAATCGATCGATTGATCTCTGCGGTACGAGGTATTATCAGGAAGAGAGAAAGCAGTTCCTATATCTGTCGCGAACGTGTCCAAGCTTGACCGAAGAGACCAATCATGAATTCCTGTCGCGGACCGCCGTTCATCAAGTTGCAAGCCGCTTATTGATAATTCGAATCCGGGGTCAGGTGTGAGGGAGAATGTAAAGTAATCATTAACATCCAGACCATCACGACTCCATGAGCTGGCGCTGAAAGCTCCACTCGCTGAAGAAGCATTGACCCCATTGCCTCGGCTCATATCGCTCGCACTACCATTGGCTGGTTGGTCGTCCACACCAAAGGATAACTCATTACCAGCACTTCCGTTGAAGTCGAAAGTGATTATTTGAGCACAAAGATTTTGGCTCATGAAGTTGCATGAAAATAACAATAAAATTGAATGACGAAACATGCTTTGCCTTTCTGTTGTTTGTTTAATGCACAAGAAGCGCTTGCATTTTCACGCCAGCACTCCCTAAAACTTCCACTCACAACTTCAGGCTTGATCCAACACATCATATTCAAATGAGATGGATTCGTACGATCATGTCGGAATTACATTTTTTTTCAATATTTTTATATTTTATTTATTTATTTTTTATTCTTATTTTACGACACTTTATTACTTTTGAGGTGAAGTCTGTTTATTTTACTGTAAACTGGTAACGTTTTTATTATTCCTAGCCATGCGAAACCAATCTTTGCTCACCTTTTCATTTCCTTTATTTTTCCTGGCTGTCGCCTGCTGTGGTTTGATTGCCTGCCAGACACCTTATCGCCAGTCAGCACCTCAAAATTTTTTAACTTATCGTTATACGGGTTGGCCTGAGAAATCTGTGGAACGACTTCTTTTTCAATATCTTGATTCCAAGAATTTCCTGATATCGGAATCGCGAGAGGGAACCATGCGCTTCGATCGCAAAGGTTCTCATTGGGATACTGTGAAGTATGGTTCATTTCTTGAACCAGCTGTCTGGTTGAGGCTTGAACCAACTTTCAATGAGGACAAGGAATCGATGCAAACAACATTGAGTATCGAGGTCAGCCTCATCACTCATCGTCTCAGCAGTCTCGAGGAGGAGATAACCCCCGGGAAACATCATATGGAAGAAGCGAATGAGATACTGGGTTATTTTGAAAGAATGATGCTTCAATCTGTCAGTTCGGATACATCTACACCCACATCTGAAGACTGAAAATTGCTTGGCAGCTCTCGGTATTAGCAAAGCTGCCTTCCAAGGATTTACCGGTCCAGGAACAGATAAACGCAGATAAATTGACTGATAATGAACACACCTGTGAGGATGTACACACATCCTTCTTGCAACAGAGAATTTCTTTGTGAACACGGAGACAAATCCAACCGAAGCAGTATTTCGCCGATTTTTAATATGTCCCCTGACTTCAAGACGTGCGTGCCTTGAATAACATCGTCGTTGAGCAAACAGGAAGCTTGTTTAGAAATCGAAAGGACAGGCCGTCCATCTTCATTGAGTGAAATCAAAACATGGTTCTCCCATATGCCTGCCCCCTCCATGTGGAAGTCGGCCGAATCATGTCGACCTATGGAAAAAGGAAAGGCCTGGATTTCCACTGTGTGGTTATCCAAGCCTTTGAAAGGGCTGAGCGAGGTTAACTGAAACATCTATCAATAAAGGCGCCTCGGAACATCAATAATGTCTTTAGGGTAAATCGGAGGGTCAAACTTTGAATCACGCCGCGCTTTTTCATAGTCAAAGCTAATTTGTGAACCATTGCCCCTGATAACCGAAATTTTACGTTTCTTGGCAAAATCTGTCAGCCCACCAGCTTGTGAGATAGCTTCGACAGCAGTCGTTTCGCCGACGTAGGGATAACGACCACTTCGAATCACTTCCCCGTTGATTGTGAATAGTCTATCTTCAGTGATAACGGTGATGGACAGTGTAGAGAATATACGCGGAACATAAGCTTCCTGCAGTTTTCGTTGCAGCTGAGGCGGTGTAAGCCCCTCGGCCGTTACAGGTTTATTCAAGTAAGGAGGGTGAATCGTTCCATCATCCCGAACCCGCTCCTCATGAGGCGGAGGCGGAGTGGGAATTCCAGCAAAGCGAATGGTCACCTTTTCACCCACTGACAACCCCAAAGGCGGAGCAACTTCCTCACCAACATTGTAGTCACCCCCTTTTCCTGATCCAGTCAAACAACCGGTCAGAAGAATTATTGCTGAGGCAAAAGCTACGCCCCATAATTTACCGTTCAACATATTTAAAAGCCTGTTCATCCTAAAATCAATTACTGGATACCAAGATATCTGATTAGAATTTATTTTTCAATTCCAAGTCACCTCTAGCGGAGGTCTTACCAGATTTCCCATCACTTTTCTTCTTTGAACTGGTGTCATCTCCATCTTGCTTTGAGTAATAATCGTAGTAGTAACCACTGTAGTAGTAGTAGTAAGAATCTTGTGAGATATTAATATTATTAAGAACAACGCCTAAGAGGTTTCCACCTACTTTTTCAACCATCTGCTTGGCGCGAATCGTCATGGCTTGCGGGTATTTACGATACTGGATGACCAAGATAGCCATATCCACTTCGCTTGCGAGAATGGAAGCATCACTCACACCCATGATTGGAGGCGAGTCAAAGAAAACATAGTCATAACGCTTGCGTGCTTCCGCAATGAAATTTTTCATTTTGGAAGAGTTCAAAATCCCCATGGAACTACTTGGCAGTTTACCACTGGGCAGAAAATCAAGGTTTTCATGTTTAGTAGTTTGAACTACTTCTTCCAATGATTTGGTAGCCAAAAGGTAGTCGGTCAAGCCCAACGCATTGGAAACTCCAACATGCTTGTGTAGACTCGGACGTCGTAAATCAGAATCTACAATCAGCAAGCGAGAACCATTTTGAGCAAAAACAGTTGCCAGATTGAAAATTGTCGTGGATTTCCCCTCACCCGCACCACCACTTACCACGGTAAGTGTATTGGCCTTTTCGCTCTTTCGGGAAAAAAGGATATTTGTTCTCAAAACACGATAGGCCTCGGCGTGCGGACTATCCGGACCTTCCATTAGCAGTGAGTGAACATTTTGAGGAATCACTCCAAGCACAGGCGCATTGAGGGCTTGCTCCACATCGTCGATGGTTTTGACGCTGGTGTCCAGGTATTCAATGAAGAAAGCCAGACCAACACCAACAATCAAACCGACCACAACGCCCAGAGCAATGTTTAGGAATATTTTTGGCCTGACTGGATCAGGGTTGGGTTCCGCAGGGTCGTAAATTTCCACAATAGAATCTGTCGGCAAGGCAGCATCTACCGTCTCCTGCAGGATTCGAATCATGATCATATCACTGATTTTGGACAGGTTCTCCAAGTCGCGCTTGGCTGTGAAATAAGGGCGATATTCAGCTGTTTTTTCAGCATCACTGGCTTTTGCAGATTCCACTGCGGAAGTCAGTTCTGTCAGTTGGTTGCGGGCTGCGTTCACCTGGGTTTGCAACCCTCTCAAGACTCCGGTTATCTCTTTTTTGATCTGGTCATTCAGAGTCAAAAGCAAACTATTGGATGCTTGCATCTGTGGATGGTCAGGACCGTGGATCGCTTTCATCTGGGATAATTGCTGATGACCTCTGTCAAATTCATTGAGCAGTGAGGTAAGACGCAAATTGCCAGGCATTGCCGTAAGCAAGGTGTTACGCAGCTCTTCCAGAGTAAGCGCTGTCAATTCTTTGAAAAGTGTTTCGTAGCGGATGAGATTTGCTTCCGCAACCGTTCGTTCCTGCTCCAGTTTCATCACGATCTGGGGCTCGGTGGTCATTCCAATAGAACTTCCCTCAGCACTGTAGATATCAGAAATATTTAAATCTTCACGCAGTTTATCAAGCTGCTTTTGCTTGGTTTGCACTTTGCTTTGCTGAGTCTGATATTCCTGTTTGAGGACTTCAATACCACTGTTTGCCATGTCCTTCAGGTTTTTTTCACGAACCTTTTTGTATTGCTCAGCAATTTCTTGCGCGATAAGGGCAGCCTCTTCCTTGTCCTTACTATATGCCTTGATCTCGATTAAACTGGTGTTCCGATATTGATCAACATCAATGGAATTCTTCAGAATCTTGAACGTTTCATTAGTAGTGAGAGGTGTATCCACCTTAAATTGCTCCATCCATTTGTGGTTCAGCCCAAGCGCATTGATAACAGGGTGGATTACTTTTTTGGATTGGATTTTTTCGTATTCAGTAAGAACCCAATAAGGATCATGCTGTTGAGAAGCCTGTAAGCCCATGAGCGGGGTTATGTCGGAATTATCCTTTTCAATCGCAATCCTGACTGAACTTGCAAAAGTGGGCGGTATCAGAAATGTGATGATAGTCGTCGTAAGAACAACTAACAGGAAGACAGCCAGGATCACCGTTTTACGAATTCGAATGATTCGCCAATAATCTAAAAAGTGAAGCTTAGAGTCTGATTGCTGCTGTGGCTGTTGACTAGGTTTCGTTTGCATGGGTCAAAAGAGAAAAAAAGGGAGGCCAGAATGATAAATTTCCAGCCTCCCCGTAAAACATGTAACTAAATGAATATTAATAGGATGCTTTCAAACCAAGGTAGACACGATTACGATCAAAACTTCGATTTCCGAGATCGGAGTCCAAGTCATCAAAATTGTAACCGGTTTCAGCAAGCAAATACTGATTGATCTGGTAGCTCATGTTGAAACCCAAGCTCCAAAAATTGTCAGCAGTATCTGCCAGACTGTCACCAAACGAACTATTCGCATACATGCCTACAAAGTTAGCAGTGAGTTTAGCCGTGAGTTCATGAGAAACAGATGCGTAAGCCGAGGTTGTTTCTTGATCGAGTATTAAGGAGCGTCCTACCTGAGCGATGTCAGTTTGGTTACGTTCGTGACGTAAACCAACGGAGATGTTACTTCCCTTGGCATAGGCATAAGATAAGTTAGCATCTATGTAAGGACTTGTGGTTGAGTCGTCTACTCCAATAGCATTATCGTAGGAAGTGAACTGGGCACCCGCTCTCAGCGAGCCAAGCAACGCAGGCGTGAAACTGTGGTCAAACCCGGCATAAACATAATGAGAGTCACTGTTACGCACCTCAGGATCGAGGTAATTACCAAAAGTCAAACTGTCATCACTGGTGTAGTCGACAACGCGGTATTGATAACCGAGGATCCCTGTTGTTCCAGAGCGAAGCTGCGAACGGAGGTTAGCCGTCACGCGGTGTTCAACACGATCGAGCAAGGCAGAAAAACTTCCAGCCCCGCTTTGGTCGTAATTGTAAAGATCATTTCGGTAACCAGCCATGAGACTGTAAGTGCGACTCAACTGGGTAGTGAAGTTGACATGGGCACGGTTATGAATAGCGTCCATGTTGGAACGCAAGCGCGACGCACCCGTCGGTTCAAGCACTTCTGGCTCCTGAGCGATGACGAATTCATCACCCAAATCGACCGACATGTTCTCATTGAAATCGTGAGTCAGATCGAGGGAGAAACGATGCGAATGATCTGAGTTGTCTGGATCACGATCTTCAAACCAGCGAAGTTTGTATTCGTAACCAAGGCCCAAATACGTTTGATCCTTGACCAAATTCAGGCTGATAGCTGGGCTGAACTCAATACCAACGCTGTCTTCAGCGATAGCATTGGGAGCAGTTGTGATGTTGTCATCGTAGAAGCCCCTTAGGTTTGCAGATAAACTCCATGGCTTGGAAGTCTGTGATGGGGTTAAACCTACATCGGGAGCTGCCTGCATGCTTACTACCCCTAGGGCGGCCAATCCGGCTGTTGTTACAATCTTTTTCATACCTTCGTTAATCGCTTAATGCTGCTATGTGCCCAGCTTGAGTATTGATTTGCTCCAAATAATGGGGTTGAACCCTTATTTTTGTCAAACACAAATCGACCCATCGACGGGATTTTTATTTGGTTGGGATTCTTCAAATCTCAAAGATTCAAAAGCCTTTACCATTTTTTGATTACTCCTGAAATACCGGCAGCCAACGCTGGCGGTCAGATACAAACAGTTGATCAGGCATAACGCCCGGGTGTCCATATTTCAAGGGAAAACCCTTGGGTAAATTCTGCCGCAACTGCACGTCCATGTAAAATCGAGCCCAAGCAGCGTCTGGATCTTTGAGCACTTCGGACATGAAACGCAGATTTGTTGTGACAGGTGTTAGATAAACTGACTTGATTGGCGTGTATTGGTCGTGAATTTTGTAAAAGTCAGGTTCAAGATTTCGAGTTGTCCATAAGCAGGACCGATCGCCATACCAAGCCACTGCCCATGGAATATCACTCATCATCAATTCTTCTGGCTCATTCCAATAGCCTATTTCCTGAATCAAAGGCGGGCTGTAGGGCGGATAAACAATGGGAGTCGTCTTGGGGGGCAGCAATCGAAGTATCAACGGAGAACTAACAACCATGAAGACCCCAATAATCACAACATTTCTGGCTCCATCAAAAGAGAATGGAAGCTGATCCAAGAGCGTGAAAAAGAGTGCTGCTCCAAACATGAAAAAGACGGGAGTGAGGAGGATCAAGTGATTCTGCCCGTTTATCAAGGGGCTTATTTCGCTCATATGTGTGCGCCCCAGCGCCTGAACGACGATTAAAAGCCCCATGCAGGCCACCGCAAAAAACCGCAGGTGTCTCAGTCCGGGGTTGCTGAAAGGGACCATCAAGCCCACGAAGAAAAACATCGACATCCAGCTACCACCAAGTGTCGGAAGTTGCTCTGTGATG
>JBDQII010000265.1:0-7116 GCA_040264395.1 Verrucomicrobiota bacterium | reverse complement strand
TGGGGGCCACGCATGGAAAGGACTTCTGCCCTGATGTCATCCCTGTCAATCGTTGCCCTTGCCGTATCGAGTCAGGTAGTTCAATGCCATGCAGTTTACGCATGGCCGGCTTATAATCGAACATGTCGATGTGCGAAGGACCACCCGAAAAAAACAAAAAGATGATGCGTTTGGCTGTTTGCTTGAAATGAGGTTTTCCGAGCACACCCTTTACCGGGTCGTCACCGGCAGCATTCAAGAGGCCGGGTTGATTGAGCGACGCAAAACCAAGTGCTCCCATGCCAGCGGCTCCCATTTTAAGAAAGCTTCTACGGTTTTGAGCGTTGGTATGTATGTGAAGTGGATTCATGATCGGGAGCTATGAGTTAATGCGTTAAGGATTCATCCAGATTGAAGATCGCGCTGGCCGTCATCGTCCAGGCAGCAAGTTCAGCCTCTTTCATATCGGTGGCTCGAGGGTAATCTCCCACCTTCAGCAGGGCTGCGGCTCTTTCAGGGTCAGCCAGAAAGACCTCGTGTTGCCTGTCATGGAGTTTCTTGAGCACTCGACGGCGAAGAGCATCTGCCGGGCGCGCTGTCGCCAGCATGAAAGCATGATCGAGCCTTGATTCAAAGGTATCACCACCTTCCTTGATAATTCTCTCAGCAAACAAGCGAGATGCTTCGACAAACTGTTCATCATTCATGGTCACCAATGCCTGCAGGGGAGTGTTTGTCACTTGGCGCTGAATCACACACTTTTCACGAGTGGGGGCGTCGAAAGCCATCATATTGGGCATTGGAGCGGAACGTTTCCAGTAGGTATACATGCTCCGACGATAAAGTTTTTTACCATCATCACGTTTGTATTTCAGATTACCATCCAGAGAAACTTCATTCCAAATGCGAGGCGGCTGATAGGGCTTGACACTCGGACCGCCGACACGGTCGTTTAAAATTACGGCAAGCATGAGTGCATTGTCACGGATAAATTCACCTTGATGACGACGACGTGGACCACGCGATAACAAGGTATTTTCAGGATCTAACAAACGCTTCTGCTCGGTGACATGTGGGGCTTGACGATAGGTAGCAGACATCATGATCTGTTTGATCGTTCGTTTGATATCCCATCCATGATCCACAAAATCACGCGCCAACCAATCCAGTAATTCAGGATGTGAGGGCCTGGCTCCTCGAGTTCCGAAATCATCAATAGTAGGGACGATTCCTTTACCAAAAAACATCGACCAATAGCGATTCACGGTAACTCTCGCCGTGAGAGGGTGATCCGGAGCAACTAACCATTGAGCCATACCCAGTCGGTTTGCTGGCGCTCCTTCAGGTAGTTCTGGGAGAAAAGCCGGCACACCTGGTTTGATCACTTCATCTTTGACAGGAGAGGCATAATGCCCGCGCATTAAGACAAAAGTGTCTCTTCCTTTGGTTACATCCCCCATAACCATTGATGTAGGTATCAACTTAAGCAGGTCTTTTTCATTTTTTTCGAGGGTAGCTATCTGAGCAGCGCGCTCAAGCCCCTCCGGCCAAAGCTTGGATTGATAATATTTTTCAAGGACCTTGAGCTGATCATCATCCCATTCTGCAGCGGCAAGTTTTAATACGTTGCGAATATCCTCAGGCAATTCACTGCCCTGCATTTTAAAATAAAAGCCACTGGATCCGCCGCCATTGACGATCTTCATCAGAAAGGCATTCTCGCCTTTATTGAGTTTCAAGGTTGCTTTGTCCTGATCTGGAGCCACTCCCCTGTTTGCGTTGTTATCATGCACCAACTTACCATTCAACCAGCACTTGATAGCGTCATCGCTGCCAAGTGAAACTTGGATGGTCGCTTCTTTATCGCTCGTCAGGGTTTTGAAGAGATACATTACCGAGTTGTCCGGCAAGCTCAAATCGGTTGGATTTCCATCTTTGTAATTTTTCTTAACAACCCATTTTTTACCGCTGGTTTCCCCATCGAGTTTAAGTTCCTTCTCAGGTCCGAAATCCTGCGTGAATCCTTTGTTCTTATCTTCGGCGTCGAAGGGCCCCAGCTGCTTCCAGGGACTTGCTGCGGGTAACTCAGGTTCCTTTTTGGCCTGCTCGGAAAGAGCCCAGGCCCTGACCAGCTCAGCTTCCGGTCCACTGGATTTGTGAGCCTCTTTCAATGCAGCCAATTTTCCAAGCAGCTCATCGTGGTCTGTTTTTTGCTCGTCATCATAAAACCGCACAAATGGGGGTTCATTACCATTGCGTGTCTGCATCCCTTTATCACTTGCCTGATTGAAGAATGCGTAGAACTTGTAATATTCTTTCTGCGAAATAGGATCGTATTTATGGTCGTGGCATTGGCTGCATTCCATGGTCAATCCCAACCAGACCATGCTTGTGGTTTTGACGCGATCCACGATATACTCCACTCGATACTCCTCGGCAATAGCACCTCCTTCATCCGTGGTCCCATGATTTCGATTGAATCCGGATGCCACTTTCTGCCAGGTGCTGGCTGCTGGGATCAGATCACCCGCAAGTTGTTCTACGGTAAATTGATCAAAGGGTTTGTTATTGTTATAAGCATCGATCACATAATCGCGCCACAGCCACATGAATCTCGGACCATCTGCATGATATACACTGGAATCTCCATATCGAGCCAAATCCATCCACCCCAAGGCCATGCGTTCACCAAACCGTTGAGAGTTCAAATAATCATCCACCATTTGTTCATAGGCCTTCTGATCCTTATTTTCCTGAAAGGCTGTTATTTCTTCCAAAGTGGGAGGCAATCCCGTTAGATCAAATGCAACGCGACGAATTAAATTGGCACGATCGGCCTCTGAATTGGGAGTGAGTCCCTGCTTTTCCAATTCGGATGATATGAAGCGGTCAATCGGGTTATTACCCCAACTCATGTCTTTCACCTCAGGTAGATCAGGGACACGCGGAGTCACAAAAGCCCAATGCCCTTCCCACTCGGCGCCTTGCTTGACCCATGCCACCAAGAGATCAATTTGCTCCTGAGTCATGGGGTTCTTCGCCTCTGGCGGGGGCATTATCTCATCAGGGTCGTGTGCCTGAATGCGCTCGACCAACAGGCTTTTGTCAGGAGCCCCGGGAGATACGACCGAAAGCCCATCCAAACTTGAAAACAAACCTTGTTTTGTATCCAGTCGCAAGTCGGCTTTGCGTTGAGCCTTGTCTGGCCCGTGACAAGCGATGCAATGCTTGGAAAGGATAGGTAGAATGTCCTTGTTGAAGTGTATCTCATCAGAGGAAGCCCAAGTCTTTAAACCCGAGGCATTCAATGCGAGTAAACTTAAGACAGGTAATAAAATCTTTGGCAGACTCTTCATTTTAAACATTATGATTGGAATCTTATTGATCGTGGCTTTTCGATGTGTCGCACGATTATAAAATAATTTTGAGAACAAGCCGACTCAGGGTTTAGGTCCCACCAATTCGATCAAATTCCCGTCAGGATCGCGAACAATGGTCAGATAAACACCTTTTGCCAGGGAAGCAGGCAGCTCCTGAGAACCTCGAGCAATGGGCTTGATGCCAGCTTTGTCCAATCGTTGGAGAGCCTTGGCGGTATCCTTGACTTTAATGGTCAGATAGCTGAAGCCTTGTTGTGAGTGAATGAAGCTATTATCCGTTTTCTTGCTTCTCTCACCCTCGACATGCATCAGCTTGAGGCGTGTTGCTCCATCTCCCTCTCCAAGCACAAGCACCTTGATGTCCAGTTTTTTGCCATTGGTCAACCCAACCCGTGAGGCGAAATCGGCAGGAACTGAAAATCCAGGTAACTCTTTGAATCCGATAGCCTTGGTATAAAATTCAACAGCCTTATCGACATCGCTGACGACACATCCAATGTCAATGGTCGGTGAAGCGAAAGCATTGTCCTCCCCTTGAAGATTCGAAGTTACCAAAGTTGAGATTCCGATGAGGCATAACAAGAGGCTAGTATGTGATTTAACTCTATTTAACATAAGCTTGATTCGGATAAGTTTTTGATATCGAGAATACCTTTTAAAATAAGCACGGGTACCAGATCGCGTCAATGTCTGTTCATCAAAGGTAAAGAATACAGCACCTGCCTCTGGATGATTGACTTGCGCTAATGATTCAATCATGCGAAATCACGGAGACAAAACGACGATGCTCTGACACATCAGCCAAGGGCCGGAAGGCAGGAAACACATGGGAACCTGAATACGTCCGTTAGCCTTTCTTCAGGGCTCATTGCTCCCCCGCAAACGGAGGATGCTCAAATTTAGGAACAACTTGAGTCACTCTGGGATCGTTGGCATCGCGCAGGGTTCCCATTAGTTGTTCGTGAAGGCGCCCTCTGACATCCGCGTAATCTGGAGAGGATGCAAGGTTATGAATTTGGTCTGGATCTTTGTTCACATCATAAAGCTCAGCAAAAGGCCGCTTGCCAAAAGCTATCTCATAGTGCCATTTCCATTTCGGATCATGCTCTCTGGCAAACAGCCACGCCTTGGTCGGGCTTGCATCAAAATCAGGAAATGTGATAAATGTATTGTTGGTAACTTTATCCAATGATGGACGTTGCTCGAAATCCAGATGAAAGGGATCTCCCATAGGCCATCGCTCAGGTTTGAAATTTATGATGTATAGATAATTGGAAGTTCGAAGTGCTCTCTGCGGATATGGAATCTGTCCTTTCCTTGCCTTGGCGACATGACGTTCTCGTCCCGTGATGACCCAATTTCGCTCAGGGTTGACCCAACCCGATTGATTGGACTCAAGGATAGATACAAAACTGCGACCAGTCATGACTTCGGGTATTGGCTCGCGCGCGGCTTCCAGAAATGTGGGGGCAAGATCCATCAAATTAATAAAATCTTCCACCACGCGCCCCTCCTTTGAACCTCCCCAACGAGCGGCCAATGGAACACCAACCCCGAAATCGTAAAGACTACATTTTCCGTTCGGGAAGCCAGGCGCACCATGGTCTCCGCTCACAACCACTAAGGTATTTTCCAGTTCCCCCATTTCATCTAGCTGCTCGAGCATGAGACCCAGGGCCGCATCAAAAGCCTGAATCTCTCCAAAATAATCAGCCATATCCTGTCGCACTTCATGCACATCCGGCAGGAATGCTGGCATTTTACCTTTCAATTCATCGGGATCTATACCCCAGAGTTCCTTTCCTGACCCCTTGACCCACTTGCGATGCACTAATGTGGGGCCAAACCAATAGCAAAAAGGTTGATCCTCCGGCCTATCATCAAGAAAATCATTAAAATTGCCCATGACTTCGTCATAAAGAACCTGTTTGGCCATTTCGATGGATTTGCCCTCACTCACCATTTTGGTGACATTTTGGGAGAATTGATTGAATTTGGTTCCAGCTTTTTGATAACCAAATTTCCCAGCTCCATAAGGAGCATCTACAGGAGAGCCTGGAGTCCAGACCTTGTAAGTCTCACCAATATGGTAGCCAGCCTTTTTGAGGATTAAGGGATAGGAAGGTATGTTCGAATCCCAACGCGCACCTTGCAGGATAGCGCCCAGGCCGGTGCGAAAGAAATACTGCCCAGATAAGAGTGAACTACGGCATGGAGTGCAGGACGGAGCAGTCACAAAAGCGTTTTTGAAAAGCACTCCTTCTCCCGCTACCCGATCAAAATGAGGAGTATGAATAACATCATTCATTGTCCCCGGACCGTCGGCATCTGCATACGCACTGGCATATCTACCCCAGTCATCTGCAAAGGCAAAAAGAATATTTGGACGTTTCCTGATTTCAGCAGCATCACCAGGGGCGCAGCAAATAAACAAGGCACTCAACACTAAGAGGACAGGTGATACCCTGTATGTCAGTTTAAGACGAGGTTCCATGCTTACATGAAATCAGAATGCTCTTTCAAATCAAGAAATTGTCGTGAGAATCGACAGAGCAGGAATCATGGAAAAAGTTCATCCAAAACATTGAGCCGAGGTAACCAATGAGGACTCACAAATAGGGTCAATTGGCACGTGCCCAAGCCAACTGCGCTTTGAGCTGATCTACAGCTTGCTCCCAGGCACGAAGCGGCAATGCATCAGAGTGTATTTCATCAGCCTCCATTGTGGCTTTTCGGATCTGATCTGCCCAGGCGTCAATGCGTGCATCTGCTTGCTCAACAGACAAAGGACCTGCCAATAATTGAGTTCTGAATTCGGAATATTCTTTGTCAAATTTGCTCCAGCCTCGAGTTAATTTATCACAAGCTGCTGAACGCTGTGAAATGTTGAATGGGCCATGGTTGAAGGGATCACAATCTGCCCTTACCTCCCCCCATGCATCCGCAATTTGAGTGACTGGATTTTTATCACCTTTGATGTTTTGGAAGGAAACGTCCATGTCCCACGGTATCAGGTGAAATTTCTGTTTTACAGGATCTTCATACCAATAATAGTTGTGGTTGAAACAATTTGGCCCATCACAATACCAGTGAAAGGGTCCATCATCATTTTTGATTGCACGATCTACCACCGAGAATGCCATGATTTCTGAAATATCCATTCGTTTGGAAATCACATCAGATAATGCAGACTCAGAGGCGTTGGCAATCTCGCTTCCAAATACAAGCATGTTATCCACATTAGGATCTTCATCCTCGTTGGTTTTCAATTGATTGAGGTAGGCAGAAGGATCATGCGTTTGCCCGCTGGAATTGATGGGCCAGATTTCTTTATACAAATTGCCCTTACCATTTTCAAAATGGTAACGCGCAAAACGACCGTCAATTTGCTCAGTCAAGGCATAAAGCCCGTAAAACTTACCATTAATGACCAATCGTGCATGCACAGAGCGAGGGGCAGGAACACCCATTTCTCTGAACAGCCAATAGCCCAAACGATCCCGCATTTGCGACGGATCCAAATTCTGGGAATGGAACTGAAGTTTTTTAAGCCCATAAAACAGCGCATCTGAACCATTCCAATTAACCTTCACCTTCATGGAAAGCTTGGTTCGGGTTTTATGGCCGCTTGGCATGAAAGGATTCATGCCCGAGGTCCCTCCCACCCACGCTCCCACAGAACCTTTGTATCTTATCCCTACAGGACTGATGGTTTCGCGAAACCATCAGTCCTGTAGGGATAAGATACAAAGGTTCT
>JBDQII010000264.1:0-7136 GCA_040264395.1 Verrucomicrobiota bacterium | reverse complement strand
TCATTTCCAATCAAATAAGGTGCTTTGGCCACGTTGCACTTGCGTTGATGAGCCATGAGCTTCTAGTATGTTTCCAGTTGGCTTGCTTCGGCTTGCCTTTGAACATTGAACCTGAATTTGAAAGTTTAGATAATGAACGCAGCTCCCATTCGTGTAGCGGTGACCGGTGCCGCCGGTCAGATCGGTTATTCACTATTGTTCCGGATAGCATCCGGCGCGATGTTCGGCCCCCATCAGCCTGTGATCCTTCACCTGCTTGAAATCGAGCCAGCACTTCCAGCATTGCAAGGTGTTTGCATGGAATTGGATGACTGCGCTTTTCCTTTGCTGAAAGGCATTGTGCCTACTGCCGATTTGAATGAAGGTTTCAAAGGTGTCAACTGGGCGCTTCTGGTGGGTAGTGTTCCCCGCAAGCAGGGTATGGAGCGACAGGATCTCCTGGGCATCAACGGCAAAATTTTCATTGGTCAGGGGCAGGCTATCCAGAACAATGCTGCTTCAGACGTCCGCACTTTAGTGGTTGGGAATCCATGCAACACCAATTGTCTGATTGCCATGAATAATGCACCCGATGTTCCTCGTGATCGTTGGTTCGCCATGACACGTCTGGATGAAAATCGTGCCAAATCCCAATTGGCCAAAAAAGCGGGTGTCGATGTGACCGAGATCAGTCGTCTGGGCGTCTGGGGGAATCACTCAGCCACTCAATATCCCGATTTTACCAATGCTTGCATTGGGGCCAAGGCCGTGACTGATGTCATCAGTGATTCTGACTGGCTCGAAGGTGAATTCCTCAGCACCGTGCAGCAGCGTGGAGCTGCCATCATCAAAGCGCGAGGGGCTTCGAGCGCTGCCAGCGCAGCCAATGCTGTTGTTGATACCGTTGCCTCAATCATCAATCCTACCATGAATGGTGACTGGCACAGTGTCTGTCTTTGCTCTGACGGAAGTTACGGTATTGAAGAAGGATTGATAACGTCCTTCCCGGTTCGCAGTCGTGATCAGAAGCTGGACATCGTGAGTGGCTTGGAAATCAATGCATTCAGCCAGAGCAAGATTGATGCGACCATCAATGAATTAAAAGAAGAGAAAGCCATGGTTGCTAACCTTCTACCTGGTGCTTAAGTGATGTCAGGCTCTGAAGAATCCTGTTCTGAACTGGCCAAGCATCTGGACTATACCTTGCTCAAGCCAGATGCAACGTTGCTGGAGGTCAAAGCTCGTTGTCAGGAAGCTGCCGAGTTGGGGCTTTACGGTGTTACTGTTCATAGTTCGCGCGTTGCAGCTGCGGCTCTTGTCCTAGAGGATAGTTCCGTCAATGTCACCTGCGTGATCGGGTTTCCTTTTGGAGCGATGGATTCTGACATCAAGCGCTATGAGACAGAGGCGGCCGTTGATTTAGGGGCGCATGAAATTGCGCTAGTGGTGAACCCCGCCATGCTCAAAGACAATCAGCCCAAAGTTTTTTTCCGAGAGCTGAGAGACGTGGTCGAGGCTGCGGATGTCAGACAGGTCAAAGCCGTTTTTTGTCAGGGGCTTTTCTCCGAGAAAGAAGCGCGCGAAGCCATCGAGTTGGCACGTGAGGCCGGGGTGCATACCATTGAATTGCTGGGTGGAGTCAGGCCCGAGCCGCTGGTGCCGGAGGACTTCATCAAGTTGCGCGATCAATGCCCCGAGGGAATGCAATTCAAGGTGACGGGTCCTTTGCTCAGGCAAAGTGAAGTCCTGGGATTCCTCCAATCTGGTGTACACTGGGTTGGGACACCCGAGGCACGTTTGGTCCTCGAAGGTGACGAGATTGACGAGCCTGATCAAAAGCCGTTCAGAGATTAGTAGTGATTGCCCTGAGAGGGCGTTACACAGGTGCATGCAAATTCTTAATATGACCTAGAGCAAGCTTCATTGAGCCAGGGTAGATCGCCTCCGACATGTATCTTTTGGTTTTCATAATCTGTTTGTGTCCGGTGTATGAGATCGAACGTCACGTTAAACAAGTGCTTGAATGTTTTTGATGGAACGGGGCTTTCATGCATCCTAGAAATGATTCATGTGAAGGGACCCTCAAGGCTGCATGAGCGTCAAACGCAATGTCCTTCAATGCTACAAATGTTACTCAAATAAGCATCTCCGGCATGACTTGCCAAAATTGTGCACGTCATGCTACCAAGGCGCTCAACGCTGTGCCGGGCGTGGAGCGGGTCCGATTGCAACTGGAGCCTGGGTCAGCCGAGGTTTTCTGGTCAACAGATCAGGAACCAGACATTTCCAAACTCGAGAAAGCCTTGGAAGATGTGGGATTCCAATGTGCTCAAATCGCTCCAGCCAAGTTCCGTCAGGATACCAGATCGGGAAAAAGCAGGTTCTCAGGTTGGGGTTTGAATCTTTTCTTGGGCGGCCCTGTTTTTATTCTCATGATGTTGGGGGAATGGGGGATGGAATTGGGAACTTCCTCCAATTACCGCACCTTCTCTTTTTTGTTCGCATCCTTAATTTTATTTGTTGCCGGTAGCCGTTTTTATCGAGGTGCCTGGCGGCAACTGAAAAAAGGACGGTCCAACATGGATACGCTGGTTTCGATCGGCGCTAGCTCCGCCTACTTGTTCAGTGTCTGGGGATGGATTTCGGGAAAAATGGTGCATCTTTATTTTATGGAAACAGTGGGCATCCTGACACTCATCAGCCTGGGGCATTGGATGGAGGCAAAAGTCAGTGCCAAGGCCTCCAGCACTCTGAAATCCTTGATGCAACTGGCACCTCAGCGAGCTCGCAGACAACAGGCGAATGGAGCCTTTGAAGAGATCGATGTGTCTGAATTGCATCAAGGCGATTTGATGGAGATTCGCCCGGGAGACCAGATACCCACGGACGGGAATATTGTTGAAGGCAAGAGTTCCTTAGACGAATCCATGCTGACAGGTGAATCCATGCCTGTGGATAAAAGCGCAGGGAACAGGGTCTATGGCGCCACTCAGAACGGTCAAGGAAGACTTCTTGTTCGAGTTGTCGGGTTGGGGGAAGATACTGCTCTTGCCAGGATTATTCAGGTTGTTGAGCATGCACAGAACAGCCGCGCCAATATCCAGCGCATTGGGGACAAGGTCAGTTCGATCTTTGTTCCTGTGGTTGTCATGCTTGCCTTGATCACGCTATTCGGCTGGTTTTTCTGGCCGTCCGGAATGCAGCATATTTCAGAACTGATTCAACCCTTTCTTTGGTCAGTCCACGCGACGGAATCGGTTTTGGCTGCTGGCGTGCTTCACAGTGTTGCCGTCTTGATTGTTGCTTGTCCGTGTGCCATGGGACTCGCTACACCTGCAGCCATCATGGCCGGAACCAATGCCGCTGCTGCTCGTGGTATTCTGATTCGAGACGGTGAAGCATTGGAAAAAAGTGGATCCATCACTTGCCTGGCGTTTGATAAAACAGGGACATTAACGCAGGGGAAACCCGAAGTCGCCGCCTTTGAATCGTTCAATGAATCAATTGATTGTGATCACTTGAAAAAAATGACGGCTTCACTGTCCGCAAAATCCAATCACCCATTGAGCCGAGCCATTGCGAGCATGGAATGGGCCGAAGGAGGCGCAGACATCGATTGGAATGACTGGGCTGAACATTCCGGTTCGGGGATTCAAGCTTCACGCCCCAGTGATGATGAACCGGCCCAGGATGATCTTGTTCGATTGGGTTCTTTAAACTGGTTGAAGAATCAGGGAGTGGCATTTGGCGCGTCTGATGCATTTCAAAAACGATGGATGGAACAGGGGGCAACGGTCGTTGGGTTTTCGGTTAATCAAAAATTGATGGCGCTGGTTGCGTTGAAAGATTTGATCAAGCCCAAGGCATTCAAAGTCCTTGAGCGATTGCGTTCCAAAGGCTGGACGATTCATATGGTCACGGGAGATCACAAGCGAACAGCTTCAGCCATTGCCATTGAGCTAGGAATCGAAGACTCGCACATTCATGCAGAAGTGAAGCCAGAACAAAAAGCGACCATCATTCGGGATTTGCAGGATAGGGGAGAACGAGTTGCTTTTATTGGAGACGGAATCAATGATGCACCTGCTCTTGAACAGGCCGATTTGGGCATCGCAGTTTCACGGGCCAGTGACATTGCACGTGAAGCATCCGACATGATTTTACTTAAGGCCGACATCGAGGCCATTCCTGGGGCGCTGAATTTGGCGAAGTCCACATTGAGGACGATCAAGCAGAATTTGTTTTGGGCTTTCTTTTACAATGCTGCTGCCATTCCTCTCGCCATGTTTGGCTTTATGAGTCCTTTGTTATGTGCGGCTGCAATGGGGTTCTCCGATGTATTGGTTATTGGGAATTCCTTACGCCTGCGATGGCTCAAAAAATAAAAAGAGGCCGACAAAACTGTCGGCCTCCGTGTAATCATTTGTGATTGGTAATCCGAAAGATTAGTAACCACCCATGCCACCCATGTCGGGACCGTGATGTCCGCCAGCAGGTGCAGGAGCTTCTTTCTCAGGGAGCTCAGTGATCAATGCTTCGGTGGTCAGCAGCAGACCAGCAATCGAACCAGCATTTTGAAGTGCGGTGCGAGTCACTTTCTTGGGATCAACAACACCTGCTTTAACCAAGTCGGTGTATTCGCCAGTTGCAACGTTGTAACCGTTGTTTGCTTTGACGCGTTTGACTTCCTGAACGATCAGTGAGCCTTCTTCGCCAGCATTGGCAGACAATGCGCGCAATGGTTCTTCAACGGCACGTTTGACGATGCTGATACCGATGTTTTCGTCGTCGTTGGCACCTTCGCATTTTTCAATGGCAGGAAGTGTGCGGAGCAATGCCACGCCACCACCAGGAACGATACCTTCTTCGACAGCTGCGCGGGTCGCATGCAATGCGTCTTCCACACGAGCTTTCTTCTCTTTCATCTCGGTTTCAGTTGCGGCGCCAACGTTGATCACTGCAACACCACCCGCCAATTTGGCGAGGCGTTCTTGCAATTTTTCACGATCATAGTCAGAAGTGGTTTCTTCGATCTGACGGCGGATCTGATTCACACGGCCCTGGATGTCAGAGGATTTACCAGCACCTTCAACGATGGTGGTGTTTTCCTTGTCAACCACAACTGATTTTGCACTGCCCAAGTCTTCGATCGCAATGTTTTCCAACTTGATACCCAAGTCTTCAGTGATGCAACGTCCACCGGTCAGGATGGCGATGTCTTCGAGCATTGCCTTGCGACGATCACCAAAACCAGGAGCTTTAACAGCACAGATGTTCAAGGTGCCTCGGAGTTTATTGACAACGAGGGTTGCCAATGCTTCACCTTCGATGTCTTCTGCAATGATCATGAGAGGCTTGCCAACTTTGGCTACCTTTTCAAGAATTGGGAGAAGGTCCTTCAAGTTGCTGACCTTCTTTTCGTAGATCAGAATGTAAGGGTCGCTCAAGCGGGTTTCCATGGAATCGCTGTCGGTCACGAAGTACGGAGAGAGGTATCCCTTGTCGAATTGCATACCTTCAACCACGTCGAGGGTGGTTTCGATGGATTTTGCTTCTTCAACGGTGATGGTTCCGTCTTTACCTACTTTGTCCATTGCGTCGGCAATGATTTCACCGATGGTTCCGTCCCAGTTGGCCGAAACAGTTGCAACTTGCTTGATTTCGTCCTTGTCTTTGACTTTCTTGGCGATTTTGGCCAGTTGTGCCACAGCTGAGTCAACAGCTTTGTTGATGCCCCGCTGGATGCCGATTGGATTGGCGCCAGAGGTGACATATTTCAAACCTTCACGGTAAATAGCTTCAGCCAGCACGGTTGCGGTGGTTGTTCCGTCACCTGCTGCATCACTGGTCTTGCTTGCAACTTCACGCACCATCTGTGCGCCCATGTTTTCGTATGCATCTTCCAAATCGATTTCTTTGGCAACCGTGACACCATCTTTGGTGACGGTAGGAGAACCGAATTTTTTGTCCAATACGACGTTGCGACCTTTTGGTCCGAGTGTGGCTTTCACAGCCCTGGCAAGCTTGGCGACACCTGCCAGTAGTGCATGCCTTGCTTCTTCATCAAATACGAGTTGTTTTGCTGCCATATAAATTTTCCTTCTATTACTTTATATTGAATTCGTTAAATTTCGGATCAACCGAAAATGGCAAGAATGTCATCCGAGTTGAGGATCTTATATTCTTTACCGTCCACTTTTATTTCAGTTCCTCCGTATTTACTGATAAGTACGGTATCGCCAACTTTTACTTCGAAGGCAACTTTGCTGCCGTCGTCGCTTGATTTGCCGGTGCCCAAAGCAACAACTTTGGCTTCGGATGGTTTTTCCTTAGCGGAGTCAGGGATGATGATTCCACCCTGTTTCACTTCTTGCTCTTCCACTGCTGCCACGAGAACGCGGTCGCCGAGAGGTTTTACTTTTAGTGCCATATTATTATTATGTTTTGTTTTTGTTTGCGGGAATTTTAATCTCCGACACTCGCCGGAAATCTTTTAAAAAGCTTATTTGAGTGATCAGTCTTTCTTTTCGTCAACTACTTCAGCATCAATGATCGGTCCGTCATCCTTATCTTCGCCCTCTTGTTGTGGGGCTTCTGCACCGGCGTCCGGTCCAGGCGCCGCACCTTCGGGTTGTGGTGCATCTCCACCTGCAGCGGCTGCCTGCTGATATAGCTCGCCTGAAACTTTCTGCCAGATTTCATTCAACTTTTCTGAAGTTGTTTTGATGGTCTCATCGTCATCACCCTTGAGTGCTTCCTGAACAGATTTGACAGCACCCTCCAGTTCCTGCTTGTGCTCTGCAGAGACCTTGTCACCGTTTTCTGATAGGAATTTTTCTGACTGATAAACTGAGTTATCGGCTTTGTTGCGTGTTTCAACAGCCTCACGCCTTTTACGGTCATCGTCAGCATTGTTTTCCGCATCGGCTTTCATTTTGTCCACTTCTTCCTGTGACAAGCCGCTGCTGGCCGTGATGGTAATTTTCTGCTCCTTGCCGGTGCCAAGGTCCTTGGCACTGACATTCAATATCCCGTTCGCATCAATATCGAAGGTAACTTCGATTTGAGGCGTTCCTCGAGGGGCTGGTGGGATGTCTGTCAGCTGAAAGCGACCTACAGATTTGTTGTCTTTTGCAAACTGACGCTCACCCTGCAGG
>JBDQII010000263.1:0-7178 GCA_040264395.1 Verrucomicrobiota bacterium | reverse complement strand
GGGGGTGACATGATCAGAATCGTAAAGAACAATGCCGCTTTCCTTGAGTGAATCGATGTGCCCCTCGTAGGAGTGCTGGTAAAAAGCGAGTAGTACATCTGCCTCGTCACCTGCGCTCAAAACTTCTCCTGTGCCAATGCGGACTTGGAATATCGATGGGCCACCTGATATGGTCGAAGGTATGGTCATGAATGTCATGACCTCTTGTTCGCTCCTGCCAGCTAGCCTGGCGAGGAACCCGCCAATAGATTGAATGCCATCCTGTGAATTACCCGCAATGCGGATGACTGCTTCCGAAATGTTTGCGTTATTTGACTGTCCGCCGGCGGTTGAAGCGGTTAAAGTGGAATCATTCATTCAGTATCTGCTCACATTAACGATTCTGATAATAATATTTTGGGAACGTGAATTTTTCACGCTGGTATTTTCACTACTTGTGCGTCCGTGTAAATTAGGGCTGAGCATGTTCAGTGTCAAACGATTTAAGGTCTATTCCTGATATATTTTTTTTCTAAGCTCGGGCCTTCACATGATGATTGAAGTCTTAGTGTATAAGTTAAGCTTATGTACAGGGTCGTTTTTTTTAGTAAAATTCAAAACTCTTTCTCCAGAAGCACCCTCAGTCCGTCCAAAACGCCATGGCCTGCCTCAAAATGACTGATGTATCCATTATTTCGCGCAATGTGATCCTGAACCTCTGGGATGGCATTTGAAGGTGCCACTAAATGATTTGCAAACCTACGGTTCAGCATTGGAATATCATTAAAATGATCACCGGCTGCTATGATTCCAGTTGCATGCAATTTATGTAATTTGGAAACTTCATTGAGGATGGTTCCCTTGTGAATGTTGGCATGGCTGAATCGAGCATAGACGTCGTTTCTGACCCAAGCTAAATCTGAGAAATCTTTCAGCTTTGAATTGACAAAGGAATGGATTTGATCCGCGTCCTCATTGTTTTTTGCAATCAGGCACACAGGTGAATGCAAGTCCTCATAGACTTCCGCTTGAAATTGGCTGCTTATCCACTCCGACACTTCGCTCATCAATAGTGAATGTCTTTCAAACAACGTTTCGTGAGCGGCTCTCGAATGTTGATTCCAATGATTCAAAGGATGATATTCACCCGACTCGTATTTAAATACTTCTCTTTCGACAACTCCTACATAATCGGGCATGACACCCGATGAATGTTCAACAAGGCTCTCCAAAAGGAATTCCAAATCCCTCCCTGTATTGACCATCCAGAGCATACCCTGTTTTCTCAATTCCTGAATCATCTCGATCAGTTTTTCTGGGATCCGTGGTGAATGGGATTCTGAATACAGCGTGCCATCAAAGTCAGTGCACAATAGATAAATCGAATTTTTAGTCATGGGACAATCTCAAGACTCAACGAAGTGTCCTGTCTTCAGTCACCCTAATGCGAAATTGAAGCGCAGTCGACCATTCAGCTGAGGTAAGAAGCCCACCACAGTTTTTAGTTGATCATGCCTGCTGGATAAGATCTTTTTTTGATCGATGAGCGGTATAATCTTGATTTCAAGCCATAAATCGTCAAGTTCAACTATTGCCATCGCCATTGCCGCCTTCGATGTCCCTGGAAAATAAAAAATCAGCCGTATCTGTGACGCCCTTGTCCATTCGAATGCGCAATCATTCAGTTTGGCTCGGGCCTCTCATCGTGTTTCTGGGAGCGGTAAGTTACTTTATTTATTTCGCTCAATTCCCGGTTCTCCGTGATTTCCCTTGGATTAATTTCCCCGTTGTTCTCCTGGGTTGCTGGGTAAATCTGATCGCAATCAAACGAGCCTTTGGTCGTTCTGATCTTTACCGGGGTAAGCTCATGGCGGCATTGTCCATGGCCTTTTCCATTCTACTGACCGCCTTGTTTGCTAGCTATATTGGTTACATCTCCTATCAACTACCAGCGCCCACAGAGACCACTCAAGGATTATCCATTGCCCCAGAATTTGTTCTAAGCGATCAAAATGGCCAGGAGGTGGATCTATCTGATTTTCGAGGTAAAAAGTTAATAGTTACTTTTTATCGAGGGCATTGGTGACCTTTCTGTATTTCAGAACTGCAAGGTTTGCAGTCTCGCATGGATGAAATCAGAGCTCTTGACAGCGAAGTCCTGGCCATCAGTGTTGATTCGCCTGAGCAGAGCAGGAAACTTGCGGCCAAAAAAAGGCTCAGTTTTTCTCTGTTATCTGATCCAGAGGCTCAGGTGATCGAACTCTTCGGGCTTCGGCATCCAGGAGCAAACCCCATGGGGGAAGCGGACATAGCCAGACCTGCGACTTTCATATTGGACCGGGAGGGACATATTGTATGGAAGATCATTCCCGAAAACTGGCGTATTCGAATTCGCCCCCAGACGCTCATTGATCAATTGGGCCTCATTGAATAATTTTAAACTCCAGCGATACCGAGGGAACACCTGCATTCGTTGCAAACGGTTTTTGTAAGAAGGTCGCACCCGCAATATTTCGTTCTTTGAAAATTGCAAATCCCGCATTTATATATGGTCATGATCGATTCATCACACCAAGCAGCCATTGTGACTAAAGTGATTCAATCCCGAGTCACCGAAAAAGTGATGTGTGACCCCGGATCCAATCCAGCGGGGGTACCAGATGAAATTGAAAACCTGAATCGGCAGCGAGTGTTCGAATCGGTGGAGACTGCTGGTTGGGCGCCCTTCCACTATAATCGCGGTGTCGATGGCATTGCAGAGCCCTGGCGCGCGCACCTTCTCTGGAGGCAGCAAGCACAGGATGCAGCTCGATTCATGCATGAGTCGCTTCAGGTGAAAACCAAAGAGCCTCGACTGGCTGCTGCCTGCAGTGCAATGGTTCTTGTGACTTGGTTGCCTGAAACTTCTGCAACGAATGAGCTGATACCATCAAGTGAGATGGTTGAAAAAATAGTGGCAAGAAACGAAGAGCATCTAGCGGCAGCATCCTCCATGGTACAAAATCTCTTGTTGATGTTGACTGCGCACGGAATGGGAAACTATTGGTCGAGTGGAGGGCGCTTTCGTGGCGAAGAGATGTTTGAATATCTTAATATTCCAAATACTGAACGTCTTCTGGCTGCTATCTTTATCGAATATCCAGAGGAACTTGCATTGAATCCTCATCACAAGGAAAGAAAACCCGGCGCACAAAGAGGGAGTCGAAGTCATAAGTGGTTTCGGGAGGTTTCCTGAAGTGGGGCAGCGAGACGTTTCATTCCCTGTAGTTTCTTTAAACGGTCGATAAGCTTCCTGAGTTTCTCTTTGCTCAACAAGTCTGAAAAGTTGGTCATGTGGATCGCGCTTCATTACCCACCTACGGTTACCCTGATGCTGTTTGCTCCGTGAATTCCGCCCGCAAATATGGACTAGGTTCCTTGTAGGCATCTCCATTTGAAGCGAAATCGATATCCGTTGCCCCAAAGAGAAATGGGGCTTGGGGATGGTTCCGATGGAATAGCCGTTGGATCTGTCCTTCAATCGATACTTCAGTCAAACGGTTTGATCCCTGATCTCGCGACCAGACCAGTCGTGTGTCAAGGCTCTGTGGGTTTTCCCTGGGGTAAGCGGCATTTGATGGACCACGATTGCATGCGAGTCATCTTGCATCTTGGGTATCATCAAAGGTGCGAGGGCAGACAGAACAAGCTGCAAGATAAAGTCTCATGATGGATTACTTGGGATTGGTTGAATCAGATCCGTTAGCTGACGGTTGTGGAATTTGTCCATGATTGAAGTTATTTCCACGAGGCAAGCTTCACTTCTTCTTTTTTCTCGATGTGTGTGGGATCACTGGGCGTGGTATTTTTGCTGAAGGACTTCTGAATACATAAGGTTCCCACATATTGCGTGCTTTTTCCCACTCCTCCAGACTCCGTGTGGGATACCACGCAGGCCATCCTGTTTTTTTGAAATCATACTTACTGGCATTTGCATGGACCCATTCTGCGGTTGTTGGAGCAGGGCACTTTTCTGGGAATTGGCTCTCTGCTCGAAATTCAGTCGATACTCCCTGGTCTTGAATGACATTTTGCCGCCAGGTTTGCAGTTGATCCCAAAGATCATTTTTGATCACCGCGTAGTCTGGATTGTTCGCAACGTTTCGGACCTCGTGAGGATCACTTTTCAAATCGAAAAGTTCGATCCTGGGTTTGACTGGTGCAAAGAACCTTGCCTGCTCGGGAGTGAGTTGCCCCTTGATGTTCAGGATGTTCATTTCCGCCAAGACGGGATAGGCGCTTTCCTTGTAGCGATTGAATTGGCACCAAGGTCTTTCAGGCATGAGGTTCTGGATGAGCTTGAATCTCTTGGATCGAATGGCCCGCATGGCGTCGTGGGTTTCATCCATTTTATCGCGAGCTGCAAAAATGTGCCTGCGTTTTTTTATGTCTTCACTGAACAAACTTTTCCCGTGTAAAGGAACGGGCGCTGTGACTCCGGCAACTTCCAGCACGGTGGCACAAATATCGATCGACATGACTAAATCGCTCGATACCTGTCCAGGTTTTACTTTGCCTGGCCAGCGCATGATCATGGGAATACGAATGCCCCCATCATAGAGGAACTGTTTTCCACGAATATGACAACGTCCATGATCCCCAATGAAAAAGACAATCGTATTGTCAGCCAATCCCTCTTCGTCGAGTCTGGTGAGTAGCTCGCCGATTTGACGATCCACCAGCTGCATTTGTTCGAGACCATTCGCCCAGTCGCGGCGAGCGAACGATGTGTCTGGGTAATAGGGGGGGAGCTCGACATCCTTGATATCGATGGGGCGATCCGGATCCCTTTTCCATGATCGGTGGGTCCCGGTAAAAGTCATGCGTACAAAAAAGGGTTGCCCGGGATTTCTCTGGTTCCAATCCGTACCCTGAAACAATGCTTTGCGTTTGTCTGGGATAAAATTACAGTCGGTTTTTTTGCTCATGATCGCCGTAAAATATCCTGATTCAGCGAGTAAGTGGGGGATGGGACGGACCCCATGAGGTAAGGGTTGCTTGTTGTTTTCACGGTGTTGATTGGCTCTGATGTAGTTTTGATGGAAACCGGTCATCATGGCCGATCTGGAGGTGGAGCAAACGGGTGAGGTAGTGAATGCCCATTCGTAACGAATTCCCTCCGAAGCAAGTTTGTCGACATAAGGCGTATGGACTCCTGCTGTGCCATAGCACGATAAATCAGGAGACCAGTCTTCGGTACAGATCCAAAGGACATTCGGGCGATCTTGTGTCGGGAGCGTTGTGGAGTTTGAGTCAGTTTCTACCGCCTGAAGAACAGTAGTAAACCAAATTCCCAATATTATCTGGATCGATTTCATGGTTTTAATGCTGATACGCATCCAGACTTTGCGGGCACAGTGACAAAGGCATCAAGTGTGAAAATTTTGAGACTTGCACTCGTATGGTTGTCTGCGACCGGAAACTATATCGGTCTCGACTTCAATGATGGGTCATGAGATGGTTTTTTTCATGTCCGATAAACCTGAATTTCAGCTGAGTAATCGCCGTCGATTTCTAAAAGTTTCTGGCAGTCTTGGAGGAACCGCCCTTCTCTCCGATTGGCCGGTCTGGGCACAAGATAACCGGGAAACCTTGCGCTTTGGAATCATTGCGGATGTGCATAAAGATGTCATGCATGATGCAGATGAACGCCTCTCTTCTTTCATTGATCATATGAAAAAGGAGCGCGTGGATTTTATCGTTCAGCTTGGAGATTTCTGTGTGCCCAAAGAGGCCAATCAACCTTTTTTAGACATTTGGAATTCTTTTTCGGGTCCTCGATATCATGTGATAGGGAATCATGACACGGATGGGGGCTACTCGCGTGAGCAAACCGTGGACTGGTGGAAAATGCCTTCGCGCTATTATTCCTTTCAGCAGGCAGGAATGCAGTTCATCGTGCTCGATGGCAATGATCGTCCTGCGGATCATGCAGGCGGATACCCACGCTACATTGCAGAAGACCAATTGGAATGGTTACGTGATCAACTCGATTCAACCGATCTTCCCGTCGTTGTATTGGTGCATCAGAGTCTGGAACGGGAGTCTGATGGCGGGGTACAAAACGGAGCCAAAGTGCGTCAGATCCTGGAGGATGCCAACGCTTCCGCTGGACATCGCAAGGTGGTTGCTTGTTTTTCCGGACATCACCACAGAGACTACGTTCGGAGAATCAACGATATCCTGTATCCGCAAATCAACAGTGCTTCGTACCATTGGGTGGGTGCAGAATTTCAGCACGTTCGCTACAGCGAGGCGATTGATCAATCGCATCCCTACATCAAATACACAGTACCTTATAAAAGTGCTTTATTCGCGATCGTCACCATTGATCCCAAAAAAGGTTTCATGAGTATCGAGGGCAAACAGAGTGCATTCGTGGGACCTGCTCCCTGGGACCTTGGCCCCAAGCGTGATGGTTGGGATGCCCCGACGCTCACTCCAAATATCTCGAACTGGAAAATGCCTGTCTGACTGGCCGCTTCCATTGAAAAGCGACTGCCTTTGAGTGGTGCTTGCCAATCCTATCGGGTGGCCTGTTTCTCTGCTCGCAGACGCAGTTGAGTTTATTTTGCCTTCTGGTGATGAGGACTTTCCAGAAGGTGCTTCCTCAACAAGTCCCCATAGTCGTTACCGGGTTCGCGAAATACGGTGTGAATGTGGTTGATGGGGCCCGAACGGCGACCCGGGGGGTAGTGATTGTCAAATTCAATGATGACCGTTGGGCCGTGTATCCGATAATAATAAGGAGCGTCACCTTTGGTTCCTGCCCATGCAAAATGAATCTTATCCAAACCTGCCTTCATGATGCGTTCCATCTGAATGTGGGCAATGTCGTGTTCGTAGTTGTGAACGTACTCGTTTAGAAGAGACATGAAAAGTCTGCGTTGTTTCGTGTCGAGATCCGACACTGGCAGGCCGATCGGTGTTTTTAATTGATCACCCCGGGTCGGGCCTGTGATGACATCGCGCGGAGCCGTATTGCCGATGATGGCTTTTGCACGTTGATTTGTTGCCAGCGACTCGAAGAGCGCCTTTCCTTTTTCATCCTCCGCACCCTGCACATTCCATCCAGAGTAAACTCCCTCTGGTAATCTGGCCGGATCAGATCCCATGAACGCAGGTCTGACGGCTACTTCATTGCCTACCACTGTGATATT
>JBDQII010000262.1:0-7182 GCA_040264395.1 Verrucomicrobiota bacterium | reverse complement strand
TTTCAAAGGATGGAGATTATCTTTCCATCAGCTTTGATAAACTCGCTTCTTTCGAATACACCATGCCAGAGGACCTGACTGAGCCAGTAGCAGACGAGGAAGGTCAAGTCTACAAAGAGCAAATCCCCGCCTCAATCAAGGCATTGAATGACAAGCCTATTTCACTCAAGGGTTTCATGCTGCCTTTGAAAGTTGAGAAAGGAAGTGTCACTGAAATGCTGATCATGCGCGATCAATCCATGTGCTGTTACGGCACCGTACCGAAAATAAATGAATGGGTCAGCGTTCGCATGGAAGAAGAGGGAGTTAAACCCGTGATGGACGAACCTGTCACCATTTATGGCACATTGAAAGTGGGTGAAGTTCTGGAGAATGGCTATCTTGTAGGCATTTACGAAATGGATGGACAAAGCATGAGCGTCGAAAAAATTGACCAGTGACCTCAAGCAGAACATTTTCCTCACCTCTATGTTGAAGAGGTCCGCACACCACGAACTTCTCATTAAAACAACATACCTCACCTGAATCAGGTTGGAGCTGAAATCATTGACAGCACCAGGATCAGGAAGCCTCGCTGGGGACCTGATCTTCATGCTCGCTTGACTGAATGACGCGAAGCTGCTTCTGCACTTGGCACAAGGTTTTGAAAGTGGCAGGATGCTCTCAAACATGCTCGATTGGACAAACATATTTCGTTACTTGCTGTGCCTGTTCTGGGTCAATGGTGGTTTTCTCTTTGCTGCTGACTTTTCGGATGTCGAATGGGAAATCGTCCCTACAGACAAAGGTGTCTGGTCATTTAATCATGAGACCAACATCGCCACTGCCATTTATGGCGTAGCAATCAACATCAGTGACCCATCTTCCGGAGGGGCATCGATTCAAGCCGATCGCATCACAATCGATGCGGAAATAGGGGAGATACTTGCCGAAGGAAACGTCTCCATGCATCAAAACGGCGTAATATGGCGGGGTGAAGAGATTCGCTACAACTATATAACGCGCATATTGGCTGCAGGAGCTTACCGGGCAGGCCAATCGCCTTTTGTAGCATCTGGAACTGAACTTTACGCAGATCCCACGGCCGGCAATTATCGCATAGGCAACGCTTATGTAAGCACAGACGATCATGAGCAGCCATTTTTAAAGGTGAAAATGGAATCGATTGATATTATCAACCAGCAACGTTTCGAGGCCAAGGGTTCAACTGTCTATGCAGGGAAAGTTCCGTTGATTCGTTTACCCAAGTTACGGGGAAACCTCGATAGAAGCAGTAGTCAATTCAATACCACTCCTGGATATCGCTCCAGATTTGGTTATTTCCTTCTCAACGAATACAACTGGCAAACCTCCGAAAAACTGGATACGACGTTTAACTTTGATTACCGCACCAGCCGAGGTTTTGCTGGAGGCCCCGATTTTGATTATGATTTGGGTCCCGTTTGGGGTTCTGGTGAGCTACAGACATACTATCTAAATGATCGGAATACAGAACTGGACACGCAGGGAAATCAAATCACCAATGACCGCTTTCGTCTTGGGTGGTTTCATCAAGCGCAAATCAACGATCAAGTCACCGCCAAAGTTTCTATTCAAAAAATGTCCGACCCATTGCTGAACCGAGATTTTTTCGAAACCTTTCACAGACAGAACACGCAGCCAAAATCATACATTGAGTTAAACCAACAGTGGCGTAATTTCGCGCTGAGCGCACTTGCCCAACCAAGGATGAATGATTTTTTCAACCGCGTCGAACGGCTACCGGAAATCAAATTCACCGGGTTGAGGCAACAAGTCGGGGCCACTCCTTTGTTTTACGAAAGTGAAACCTCAGCTGGCTATTTCTCGCGTGAATACATGTATGACAATCTCCCGGACTTTGATGTTGCCCGATTTGACAGTTTCCATCAAATGCTTTACCCGAAAAATTATTTTGGCTGGCTGAATTTAACTCCCAGAATTGGCGGTCGCTACAGTTACTATTCTTCCACGACGGGAACCGGAACAACCTTGAACGAACAGACGCGATTTATTTTCAACACCGGTACTGAAGCCTCTGTAAAACTGTCACGTGTCTTCCCTCAATACAAAAGCAACATTTTTGACGCAAGGGGCCTGAAACACGTTGTCGTTCCCTCCGTAAATTATGTTTTCGTGCCTGAACCTAACGCACGCCCAAACAGTATTCCACAGTTCGATTACGATATACCCAGTCTCCGCATGCTACCGATTGATTTCCCGGCGTTCAATGCCATTGATGCCATTGACACCAGCAATGTGATGCGAGTTGGCTTGCGCAACCAACTTCAAACCAAACGAGGTGAAGATGAAATCATCGAGAATCTTGTTTATTGGAATTTATTTGCCGACTGGAGGCTCAATCCTGAAGTGGGACAGGATGATTTTGCGGACATGACTTCAGATATCAACTTTCGTCCCCGTTCATGGCTCAACATGGGCTCGCAGGTGCGTTACAGCCTGGAAGATGAGGATTACCGTCTGGCAGATCAGAGTATCACCTTGACGCCCAATGACACTTGGAGTCTTCAAGTTGGAAATATTTTCATACGCGACGAACCAACCTACTGGGGAACTGGGAATAACGCGTACTACACCCGCTTTTATTATCGCTTGAACGAAAACTGGGGTGCGCGCATCAACCATCACTTTGAAGCACGGGATAATCGGATGGAAGAACAATCCTACACCGTTTACAGAGATTTCAGAAGCTTTACGGGCGCTTTGAGCCTTCGAATGCGCAATCCTCGCGAAAATCAGGAAAGCGACTACACAATCGCACTCGTCATCTCCATGAAAGCATTTCCAAGATTCGATCTGAACAGCGATATTAATCGCCCGACGTATCTGTTTGATGGTAATTAGCAAGACGGTCTGTTCCAACTTTAGAATGACCAACTCCTTACCCTAACGCGAAAACGGTTCAGGGACGCACCTATCTACCTTCTCTTGATCGCAGATGGGATATACTTGTAATCCAGAAAATCTTCGTTATTAATGATATTGCTAATCCCCAAACATCTTTATTCAACCCAAGATAGTCATGAAACAATCAATGTTACATGCAGCCACCTTGGCTGCCCTAATATGCATTACATGGTCAGGTTCATCAGCTGAAATACCGGTTACCGATGGTTTGGTAGCGCAATGGGAATTCGATGAAACCAGCGGATTAACCGCCAGCGATGGCATAGGAAACAACAACGGCACTCTCATCAACTTCGCTGATGATGGTTCACAATGGGTCGACGGAAGAAACGGCGGCGCAATCGCATTCGACGGATCGAATCATATTGAAGTACCCGATGATCCTTCCATTGGAGGCGATATTACAAGCTCGATGACCATCATGACCTGGTTTAAATCCAATGTTGAACTGGCGGCAAATGGAGCGGGAAACCGTATGCTTGAGAAAAGCAACAGTTACTTTCTTCTCCAAGGGGTTGCCAACGGTGGCATGAACTTTTTGGTGAAAGATGGTGGTTCAAATAGAACGGCGGGCATAGGAGAGACACTGGACGCAGATGTCTGGTATCACATTACAGGTGTGGTGGACAAAACTGAGATCCGTGTCTATATCAACGGCGTGCTCAAGAACACCGTTGATATTGGGGGCCCTGTCGATGACGCGCAGTTGCCTCTGTTTATAGGGTCCGACGATTCCGGCAACCACTTCAACGGTCTCATGGATCAACTGCTGATCTACAATCGCCCTGTCAGCGAAGCTGAGATCAACGACATTATTGCAAGCAGTAAACCACAAGGAGCGCCAGTTGTTGCAACTGAGCCTCAATCAGCAACCATATTTGAAGGTAGCACCCTGACATTGCAGGTGGGCGCAGATGGGGAGCAACCCCTGAGTTACCTGTGGTATAAAGGTGACGAAATTCTTAGATCACAGACCACTGCCAAATTACTCATCACCGATGTTTCGACAAAGGACGCAGGAGACTACCATGTCGCCATAAGTAACAATGCTGGTGAAATCAAAAGTGCTTCAGCAACAGTCACCGTAACTGCTGTCACTGGATTGGAAACGGGTCGCGTGGCTTATTGGAGTTTTGATGAATCCAGTGGATCAACGGCGGCAGACGGTTCTTCTAATCGTAATGACGGAGAATTGCTTGGGTTTGCAGGCAATGGTTTCACCAGTGCCCAAGTCAACAATGGATTGGATTTTGACGGTTTGGGTGCACTGGTGGCGGTTGGTCACGACGACAACCTGAATCAAATAAAAACGGAAGCCTCCATCGCTTTCTGGGTTAAACCTCGATCTTATGGAGAGATAGAAGAAGCTGGTAGTTATACCCGAGCTTCCAGCTACATTTTACGCAAAGGCAATCATCTCGGAATTCGCTTAGTCAATGATCCGGGGACCGTCACGCGCACTCTGACAGTGCGTGCAGGAGATGGCAATGACAACGGAGGGGTGCAAAAAAAGGGATGGGAACTGAACGCTCCTCAGGGTTTGATTCTGTTGGATGAATGGCAACATTTCACCATCGTTTACAAAAACGACACGGTGACCATGTATAAAAACGGGATTCCCTTGGCTGAACCGGCTGAAGGCCATTTAGGCGCGCCGAATGATCTTCCGCTGACCATGGGTTCCTATGATGATGTGGATACCGCTCTTCGGTTCCTTGATGGCGCGTTGGACGAACTTTCCATCTGGCAACGCCCTATCAGTGAAGCTGAGATCCTGGAAGTTGCCGGAAAAGACATCGCCGGTGCTCCCGTCATCGAAATTCAACCCGCAGCACAAAAGAAACTCGAGGGTACCAGCGTCACCTTCAGTGTTGTTGCAACGGGCATGCGGCCCGTGAGCTACCAATGGCTGCATAAGGGCCAATTCATTGAAGGTGCAACTAACCGCCAACTGACACTTCACCGACTACTGCCATCAGATGCCGGTGCCTACTCAGTACAAATCACAAATACCCAGGGAGCCGCAACAAGTGAAAACGCTGTGCTCACGGTCGAGGAACTGGGAGCCATTACCAGCGGCCTGGCTGCTCATTTCACCTTTGATGAAACCTCGGGAGAGACAGTTGCGGATGTGACGGACAATAAAATGTCGGGCAGACTTTTCAATTTTGATGATGGAGCTTTTCAAACGGGTATGATTGGCGGCTCTTTGTTTTTCGATGGAGAGGATGATTTTGTTGAAGTAACGCACAGCGATCTATTGAATTTGACCACCGATGCCACTGTTTCTGTCTGGTTGAATCCCGTGCTATTTTCGGGCGGTAGCGACTTTGATCGAGTGATAAGAAAGGATGTCAATTACGATTTTGTTCTTATAAAAGGAGGTGTTGCACGCGTGCATGGCATCGGTAAGACACCTTACTCCTCTCCGGGAAACACCGTGGATGCCGAAATCTGGCAGCATTTCGCATATGTCACAAAGTCAGGCACCATACAGTGGTACAAGAATGGCGAACCCGTTGGCAACCCATTAAACGGGCGACTCGGAGAATTGAACACGCTTCCACTGGTATTGGGGAATTACGAGATCGAAGACGACAGCTGGATCAATCGCCCATACCAGGGAGGAATGGATGATTTGGGTATCTGGCAGCGGGCACTCTCTGCCAATGATATACTTTCAATCTATGCCAATGGACTCAGTGGGAAACCTTTATCAGAAGAGCTCGATCCAATCACCATTGAGTCCTTTGCAGCAGATGGAGACAATTTTACACTTTCCTTCTTCACCCCTTTCTCAGCGAGGAGTCATTCCGTACAGATAAAGGAGACTATGGACAGTCCCTGGAGTGATCTTGAAGGATTATCGATGGAAGACCAGGGAGATGGACGCTTTTCCGTAACCTTCGCCACCCCAGAAAGCATGGGCTTCTATCAAATCGTTTCATTGCCACCGCCACCTGTCTTCGAAGATGACTTTGAATCGGGAGCAGAGGGATGGACTCATGGAGGCAGTCAGGATGAATGGGAACTCGGCACTCCAACCGCGGGTCCAAACGGAGCTGCATCCGGTTCGAATGCTTTCGCTACTGATCTCGATGGTAATTTCGAACCAAACACAGATGCGTGGTTACTTTCACCGGTTATTGATCTCACCGAAGTCACTATCGCCAACCTGTCTTTTTCCGAATTTCATGCGGTGGATGTGGAAATCGATTTCCACAATGTCAGCGTAAATATTCTGGATGGAGATTCAGGGGATCTCATCCAGCAAGTATTCCTTCAGGCAGGCAGCACGGCTGGCTGGACCCAACGAAATATACGACTGGCAGGCCCCAATGCGGGTCGCAAGATTCGTATTGAGTTCAGGTTGGTCACGGATACCGTTGAACAAAACTTCGGGTTTTACATTGATGACGTGGTCGTCACACCGAACTAAAGTATACGAAATGTTTTTTTACTCAGCGGGAGGGCGACAGCCTTCCCGCTTTTTCGTCATAAAATCGAATATCCTCGTTGGTTTGATGAATAAAATTCAAGCCACTTGAAATCGATCCGGTGAGTAAGGAGCGGGGTCGATATGCGTTTTCTTTTTGGTAACAATTTCAGCTAGCAATCTGCCAGTCGATGGGGCAAGACTCAGGCCAAGCATATTGTGGCCCGTAGCCAAAAATACGTTATCCAAACCGGGAACTTGTCCAATGATAGGTAAACTGTCCCATGTCATCGGCCGCCAGCCATACCAGGTTTCAATTATTTCTTCGGTCCACGGTTGTTTTAAATAGGGTTCGGCCGAGCGTTTGAGCTGTTGAATTCTTTTATCTGGAATGGATTGATCAAACCCGACAAATTCCATCATCGAACCCAATCGATAAGCATCATCGAAAGGAGTCACCCCAACTCGATGCTCAGGAAAAAGCATGGGGTATTGAGGGCAGACCTCCGGACGTTTCATCGTGACTGAATATCCTTTGCCCGGCTGGATCGGAATCTTAATCCCAAGCTCAGCTCCCCATTGACTGCTCCAGGAGCCTGCTGCAAAAACGAAATGATCGCATGCGATGGGGCCATTTGAAGTAATGACAAATTTAATTTGATGCGATTCCCGTTCAATAGAAATCGCTTTACAATGTTCGATAAACTCCACTCCCTGCTCCTGCAACTGAAGTTTCCACTCAGCACACAAATGATCTGGGCGTAACATGGTATCACCTTCGTAAAGGAAGGCACCTGCCA
>JBDQII010000261.1:0-7186 GCA_040264395.1 Verrucomicrobiota bacterium | reverse complement strand
TCCTCTATCAGGGTACGTTCCGGATTCAATACATCAATACGCTGCTGGGAGAAATAACCGCCCTTCACCTCATGCCCTAATTCACGGATTCCTTTTTGCACCGGCATGACATCGGCGAGGAGTTTCAATAACGTAGATTTCCCCGCTCCATTAGGACCAACCAGCACGATGCGTTTTCCGCGATCAGCTGAAAAATCCACACCCTCGTAAACCTGCAAATCACCATAGCTATGATGGACATTTTCAAGACGGATGACTTTTTGACCACTGCGCTTGGGTTGTGGGAATTGGAATTTGAGATTTGCTTTTTCTTCTTCGGGAGCCTCAATGCGCTCAATCTTTTCGAGCTGCTTCAGTTTGCTCTGAGCTTGTGTTGCCTTGGATGCTTTGGATCGAAATCGTTCGACAAATTTTGTTAATCGCTCGATTTCTCTTTGTTGATTTTTATAGGCTGCGCGCTGTTGCTCCAGGGCCTCATCCTTTAGACGCGCATAATCATCGTAATTACCTCGAAATCGAGTCAAGTGCCCTCTGCGCAATTCAACCGTCCATTGCGCAAGACGATTCAAAAAAGCTCGATCGTGAGAAATAAACAAGACTGCTCCCGTGTAATTCATCAGATAATTCTGGAACCACAAAACAGAATGTAAATCCAGATGATTGGTTGGTTCATCCAGCATCAAAAGGTCGGGCTCCATCACAAGCAGTCGAGCCAGATGCGTGCGCATGATCCACCCACCACTTAATGTTTGTAGCGATCGATTGAAATCTGATTCCTTGAAGCCCAGGCCCATCAGGATTTTTTTGGCACGCACCTCCAATGTGTGACCGCCCAATTCCTCATATCGCGCATAGGCCGAACCGTCGTCATGACTGACCGCTGATGAATCATCTTCCTGATGTTCAGACAGAAATTTGCGCAAGCCCGGAATTTCCGGGTGAACGTTGACCGCCAACTCAAGTACGGACTCGTCTGGCACCTCGGCACTTTCCTGCGGTAAGTAGCCGAGCGTTCGGTTCCTCTGCAAGTTGACTTGTCCATGGTCAGGCTCGATTGTGCCCAGCAAAATGGAGAACAGGGTCGTTTTGCCCGCCCCGTTGGGCCCAACAATGGCGATGCGATCGCCCTCATTGATCTGAAGGTTGACTTCATCGAACAAGGTTTTTTCGCCAAAGGCTTTACTTAGACCGCTGATCGTCAGCATGGAAGAGATGTAATTGTTTTTTTTAGAATTAAAAGGGAAAGTCCGTTGAGGGGAGACCTTTTAGAGCCCCCTACCCAACGGACCTTTCAAAAACGAATATTGAGCACACGCAGTATCAATCGCATGCGACATTAACCGTCAAACGGTCATGATTTCTTTTTCCTTCTTTTCAAGATGTGTGTCCAGCTTGGCGATATATTTGTCAGTCAACTTTTGAATTTCCTTTTCGCCATGAGAGCCCTCATCTTCAGTGATGATGCCAGTCTTGGTTTCCTTTTTGATCACATCCATGGCATCTCGCCGCACATGACGCACAGACACACGACCATCTTCTGTCATTCTCTTGACTATTTTGGTGAATTCTACCCGGCGTTCTTCGCTGAGTTCAGGAAGATTAATCCGGATGAGTTTTCCATCCACTGCTGGATTCAATCCCAGGTTCGCTTTTTGAATGGCTTTTTCAATAGAGCCCACGGTAGATACGTCCCATGGCTGGATGGCCAAAGTACGTGATTCGGGCGTGGTGATACTGGCCACCTCTCGCAAACGCATCTGCGATCCATACACATCCACAAGTAAATTCTCAACAAGGCCTGGTGAAGCTTTACCAGTGCGCACACCGGTGAATTCGCGCACAATGACCTCTTCGGTCTTCTGCATTTTTTCCTCTGCGGTCATTAAAATGTCATCTACTGGCATATCGTTTTATCCAATCAATTTGAGTGATCAATTCGTTACAGATTCTCAATACCCTTCCTCTTATTCTCAGGAAGTCACCAAAGTTCCCACTTTCTGTCCCATCACGACCTTGCGTAGGTTGTTGGCTTTGAATATATCAAATACGATAATGGGCATCTCGTTGTCCATGCACAAGGAAAAGGCTGTGGAATCCATAACCCGAAGACGCTTCGCCAAGGCTTCCTGATATTGGATCTGGGGATATTTCTTGGCACCCTTGTGTTTCATGGGGTCTTTATCATAGATGCCATCCACTTTGGTGGCCTTGAGAATCACTTCAGCGCCTGCTTCATTTGCCCGCAGAGCGGCAGCGGTATCTGTTGAGAAATAAGGGTTACCTGTGCCTCCGCCAAAAATGACAATCCGCCCAAGCTCAAGATGACGCAGAGCCTTGCGCCGAATGAAAGGTTCAGCAACTGCTTCGGTTGAGATGGCGGTTTGAACACGGGTCTCCACCCCTTTCTTCTCGAGAGCATCTTGCATCGCTAATGAATTGATCACAGTAGCCAACATCCCCATGTAGTCTCCAGTCACGCGTTCAATACCTTTTTGACTGCCCTGAAGACCGCGAAATATATTCCCTCCCCCGATGACAACAAGGACCTCAACACCCAGCTTATGGATTGCGACTATCTGATCTGCGAGCCCATGCACCGCCTCTGGACAGATACCGCTGCCCTGATCTCCACCGAGGACTTCCCCGCTGAGCTTGATTAAAACACGTTTGTATTTGGGGTTTTTTGTCTTTTTCATGTAAGGGAGTATGGATTCATTGGCCTTTGATCTTGTCTAACAAATACGAGTCCCTTGCAGGACGGTCCCTTCAAATATCAATTCAGGACTCACTCGTCAATGTTGGAGAGGAACTACTGGATAAAAATACTCATGACAAGCGCTCGAATTGCAGGCTCATTATTTAGCCATGGTCTCATTCGCAATTGCAGAAGGCTGTTTTTCGTTTCCCTCCTGAGCCACTGTTTTGCGAATCCAACCGCCACCCAGGACAAGATCTCCTTGATAGACCACACACGCTTGACCGGGTGTAATCGCCCGCTGAGCGGTGTGCAGATCGACCCGAGCTGTATAGCGATCAACGGGTCGTATTGTTGCTTCACACCCCGGATGATTGTATCGGATTTTGACAACCGCCTGCACAGGTGCATCGAGGTTTTCAAAGGGAATCCAATTACATCTGTCCATCACGAAAGACTGCTTGTCCAAAGCTTCCACTGGACCAACAAGGACTTGATTTTTTTCCGCATCAAGTTCAAGCACATAAAGCGGATTGGGTGAAGAAATCCCAAGTCCCTTGCGCTGACCAATGGTGTAAAACTCAATTCCATCGTGCTTTCCCAACACCGTGCCGTACACATCTACAATATCACCCTGATGCGTTTCTGCCAGATTGGCTTTTGTCAAAAAACCTTTGTAATCGTTGTCTGGAACGAAGCAAATCTCCATGCTTTCTTCCTTATCGGCGGTACGAAGCGAACAATCTCTTGCAACATTACGACTGTCATCCTTGGTCAACTCACCCAGAGGAAACAAGATGTGACGCAACAACTCCTGTCGAAGAGAAAAAAGGAAATAACTTTGATCCTTTCTGGCGTCCAAACCACGCTTCAGGAGCATGCGAGACCCATCTTCATTGGGGTGAACGCGTGCATAATGCCCCGTCGCGATCAGATCAGCACCCAGCTGCCTTGCTCGGTCAATCAATGTCCCGAACTTTAACTTTTCATTGCACATGACACAGGGATTAGGTGTGCGCCCTGCCTTGTATTCATCAGCGAAATATTGAATTACCTGACTCTGGAAATCCTCAGACTCATCAACAAGGTAATAAGGGATCTTGAGTTTACTGGAAACACTCCGTGCATCCATGACAGCTTGAGGGCCGCAGCACTTATCTTCAGCTCGTGAAACGCAATCCTGAGGCCAAAGCTTCAGCGTGATTCCAATCACATCATAACCTTGTTCTATCAAAACCGCAGCAGCCGCGGAGGAATCCACACCTCCACTCATACCAACTACAACCCGTTTTTTAGAATCTGAATTCATACTCATTTGGAATACTTAAGATGTCGAACCTCATCATGGTTCCATTAAGGCCAAATTAGAGATTGTATCCATGTATGAAAGAAAAAACTCCTGACAGGCACATTAAAACTGAGGAAAAGGTGCAGATGGCTCACAGTCCTGAGTAAATGATTTCAAAAGCAAGTAGCGCATGGCCTGAGTCACGCGCATTTATCCAGGACCCGTCTGCCTGCTGCAGATCCATTAACCGCAAGGCCAGCATATGTCTCCAATCCTTCCCTGAAGAGGGCCCATCCGGCAAATCGGTTAGTTTAAGTGCAGACCATGCCTTGGCCATGCAAAGGTAATAGAAAAAAAGTTCTCTTTGGCCAAGCCCGGGGTTTTGCTTCAAGGTGTATTTTTCGATCAACCAATCTTGCGTCCCCACAACACGTGGATCTGAAAGATCCACATCCATATACAAATACGACAGCAGACCAGCAAAACCATAACTACCAGCAGGGAGAGTCCACTCTTTATCAATTTTCGAAGAAGTCGACTGGGCTGGATGGGCTGGTAAACGGGCCATGAAGCCACCTCTCATGGACTCAAAATCTGCAAACTGAGTATTTCTGAAACCTGAAACAGGGTATTGGTATTGGCCTAGAAAACGAAGTATGGATTCTCTACCAGATTCTAGGAATGCATCATGCGGTTGACCGTATAAAATCTGGGTAAAACGCAATGCTTCCAAACCATGCATCATGCTCAAAAGCTGGGATACACCGCCCGAATCCAAACCCAGAGTATCTGCCATCTTTGTATCGCCTTCGTTTTGGCCAGTCATAACGTCTAGCTCCCGCATAATAAAGTCACGTGCGTTTTTTATCGTCTCTTCCTGCAATGCATGCGGCTTCATCAACAAGGCCAACATGGCACTTGAAGTATCTATAAGACGCCTTGAATGGTCGGTGTATATACCTCCATTTTTCTGGATACATGAATTTAAATACCGATAGCCTTCTTCAATGACAGGCATTTTTATCCCGGCATGATGTTCCTCAGGATCACGCTGCAGTGCCATCAATGCATTGGCGGTAGTGGAGAGCTGATCAGCACTTACCCAGAATCCGGAAGCATCCTGATGTTCAAGCAACCACTGATTACCACGATCAATACTGCGGGCAACCTCACGTCGAAGAGAGTGATCCACTGCTTTTCCGGATGCTGAGAAGGGTAGATTTTGAGATACCACTCGCGAATGGAACCCCATATAAAGAACCAGAGACAAGTGGGGAATTAACCTGAAAATCAAAGTGATCATTTCCTTGCCTATTCCAGACGATCGAAAAGAGTGTAGGCGTTAGTAAACGTCCGGGCTTCCTTCTCTATAATAGCCCAGTCACTCGCTTGCACTGCACCCGCCGGAAATAATGGGGAACCCAATCCAAAGGCGTCTGCCCCCGCTTCCAAATAAGCGCGCATCCGTTCAGCGCTCACTCCTCCGGTGGGGGCAATCTTTACATTGGGCAAGGGAGCCTTGATCGCATTGACGTATTTCGGTCCAAGCGTCTGAGCTGGAAAAATTTTGGCAGCCAGTGCTCCTGATTCATGAGCTTGATAGATTTCGGTGGGAGTGAAGGTGCCGGGTATAAATGGAACTCCTGCCTCCTGACATAATTGGATAACAGCTTGGTTTAGATTGGGCATCACAACGAAGCTGGCACCTGCTTCCAGGGCTTTTTCCAGGCGCTTTTTACTAGTCACAGTACCAGCACCAATCTGCATACCACTTCCTCTGGCCGCGTCAGCAGCGCGTCGAATCTGGTCCTCTGCACCAGGCGTATTCATTGTGATTTCTAAGGTACGTAATCCCCCCCTGCCAATTGCCTCAACGATGGGGGCCACGGATTCAAGGGGGAAACCACGCATGATAGCGATAAGTGGCATCTGCCAGAATAAGGAAGTATTGAATGGTGAAATTTTACACACGTGAGAAGAAAAGTTTATACTGGTAAATCCGCGCGTGATGGCAACAGTAATCGATGCCCCAGCGACGAAGCTAAATCCATGTCCTCCGCCAACACACGGCTGACTCTCTCCTCGACACCAAGAGTTTCGGCTGCTTTTGAATATAACTCACCAAAACGACTTCCCGCCGCAACAAGAACGGGCAGGTTTGATGAACGCCGTTTGATGAGTTGACACCATTCTTCTCCAATCAACAGCCCCATCAGGAACCAGATGGTATCCGTATTTGAGGCATTTTGTAGGACACCTCGGGTTCGGGTCTGGAAAAGATTGCCCAGAAGTCCCGATTGACTCACGGCTGTGACGCCTGAAGTGAATGCATCATTCTGGGATTCAGTGACCATTTTGAATTTTTGATCAAATACAGATTTCAGATCGGCAGTTGCCTGAAGGATACTATGACGTCCAAGCAAATCCAATAATTCACCTGTCATGAAGGTCTCGATGGATACAATTTCCCCTCTTGTAATTAGAACATGTTTGGAATGTGTCCCGGGAACGATGGCCACGCATTCACTTGACAAGCCTCTGTATTTTTCCAAGGAGAAGACTCCCATCAACTCAGTTTCTTCACCGCGCATCATTTCAGTCCCTGTTTGAATACCAGAGATCAACTGACATTGAATACGTCTACCCGTCTTACTTGTTATTTCTCTCCCCACTATCACCGACTGGGCTCCATTCAAAGGAAAGGGAACACGCGCATAGGGGACTTCCACCCAGCCGATTGATGAGGTCGTCATACCTGAAAGCATCATCGTTATCGTATCATCTGAAAAGCCGGCTTCATCAAGCAGTTGGTTACACTGAGTATCCAGAAAAGATTCAAAGAATGTGTCGCGAGAGCCTTGATCGGATGAATGGCACTGAAGGAATACCGATTTCACTCCTATGTCCTTCTTTGTTTCGCAAATCACCTTGTTGGATCGAGCATCCATCAACCTGAGGCGAAACGAAGAAGTTCCCCAATCACAACTGAGGAAACAATAAGACGGTTGAAATGAAGCATTCATTTGATAATCCACATGACAAGCGGCAAGAGGCTTTTAACAAAATCGCATTGCCACGACCTTGACCCTTGGATACTGTTATATGCGTATTTCCAATGAAAGCAAAAAACATGCCCCTTATCGGACTACCCCATGGACACACATCCTGCTTCTTCGGTGGGGTTCTTTCTATCACGTTTCTTT
>JBDQII010000260.1:0-7192 GCA_040264395.1 Verrucomicrobiota bacterium | reverse complement strand
TCGGGATCCTGGAATCGAGTATGATTCCTGCCGCAAAAGCGATTACGATTTTGAGCATCGGGTGGGCCATTTACTCGTCCTTTCGCACCATGCTGCGCCAGCGGATCCAAAGCATGGCTGCGGCAGCTCCTACAGAATCCAATGTCACATCGAGCGGGCTTCCGACCCTGTGTGATGTCCATGTTTGATGCCATTCATCGGTAACGGCATAAGCGATACAGATTGCCAGAGAGTAAACTCCGTGCGTTCGTTTCCACTCTTTCAAAGGTGCTTCAGCATGGCGATGGAAAGCTCGATACCAAAAAACGAATAACAGGGCATATTCCGTTAAATGTCCCGTTTTTCGAATAAAAAACTGGATGGTCGAAATGGTAGCCTCAGCCACTTCGGGCATGAAAAATCGCAGCAAGGGGCCAATGAAGCGTGAAGTCTGTTGTCCTGAAAAGTGATCGGTTGAAAAAAGCGAGATGACCAACATCCAAATCAATGGAGGTAACCAAAACCGTGACCAATGAGTGAATTGTGTCGACATGGACTATCTGGGATGTTTTTTCAGATGAATCTACCAGCCTGGGGCATCAGAATGTGAATTTGTCATTCATGCAACTGCACTGCGGGCATCTGGCACGATCCACTGTAGGGTCATCCGTATAAACATAAGCGCATTCAGAGCACCGAAACACATTGTCATCTGTTCCTTTGGGTTCGAATCGTCGGCGTCTGATCTCTGTATAAAAGACGCAAAAAAGAATGCCTCCGAGCAGAATTGATACGTAGGCAAAGATCCATTCACTGAGTGCGCTGACATTCATCTGACTTCAATTTCCTGACTGGAGTTCGTCTTTTGATCGGTTTCGGGCGGGGCTTGTTGCCATTGTATCTCCAGCTCACCCCATTGGGGTTTTTCAGATGCAGGATAGAGGGGGTTCTGTATGGGCTGGAACCTAAGTCGTTTTGTGATCCTCACTGCCTGCTTTAGGAAGTCCTTTTGTACTGAATCCGTTTCCGCATGGTTTAACAGTCGGGCAGACAATATCATGCCCATGGGATTTACCCCGATCTTGATCCTGGTGGGCGCGATAGGTTGAGGGCCTTGCCAGAGGGGAAGTTCGGGTGGGTTTTTTGGAATGCGATCCTTTAAATTTGAGCTGAAATTAAAAGTGGATACACCGACGGGTTTATGGAGTTGCATTCCCATTACTTCGAGTTTGATATCGGGTTTTGTCAAAGGCTTCCAGAGGCTTTGAGATGTGTTGTCCACAAAATCACCAAGCGCCTCTCCCCATTCCAGCTCAGGCTTGTCCAGATACTTGGGCGATTCATTCCAGTCACTGTAGGGGTTTGGGCTCTGAAAGGACTTATTCCACAATCCACCGGTGAACCCATTTGCATGTGCCCTGGCAAGCAACAAAGGGTCACGCGTCAAGGGGTGTTCATTCAAGCTTGCGTTCCATTCGGTTCCGGCCGCCATGATGACTTGAGATCTGTTCACTGGCTGATGGACATTGGCAGGATTGGGGAAAGGCATTTGATAAAACCAGATCATGATTCCGTGCACGGCGGCAATCATTCCGTATAATCTGAGATTCCTTTTTGCAATCATTGATCTTCAGGCCCTTGTCATACTCCATTGCTTCATGGAGACAAAGGGAAGGGTTTGGTTTGGGTGCCCCAAAGGGTTTTTGAAACGCCTGCTTGTGAGGCTATGTGGCAAATCCTGAGGACGATCTCCACATCCGCTCTGGCATCTCCTTGAATAATAAGCGTTGGAGGATTCACAAAGCGTGCAACCGCGTCTTTCAAACGTTGAGAAAATTCCTGTTCCTTGATGGGCTGGCTTTCAAAATGGATTTTTCCACTTGCATCCACAGCGACAGAAATAACAGGAGGCTCAACGCCGGTTACCGCCTGACCGCTTACTTTCGGTAATTCAATCTGAACGCCCGGCGAATAAACCATCAAAGTGCTGAAGACAAGCATGAGGCAGAGCAGGAAGAAAATGCCAGCGAAGGGCGCCACATCCAGTTGGCCACGAAAAATTTTTGCATTTCTTGGAAGTTTCATGGGCCCTCACTAATTCTTGTTGCCAAAAGTTTCTGTCACGATACTTACGATTTCTGATGATGCTTTTTCCATATCCAGAACGATGGAGTTGACCCGACTGACCAGGTAGTTGTAGGCGGCATAGCTCGGTATCGCGACAGCGATTCCTCCAGCGGTGCAGATCAAGGCTTTCCAGATGCCCGCAGCCATTTCGGGGATCCTTGCATACAAGCCGGCTTCAGCAATGTGCTTGAAAGTATCCATCATGCCCAATGCAGTGCCAAGCAGGCCGATGAGCGGAGCAATCTGAGCGACAGTCGCGAGGAGGTTCAACTTTTCCTCAAGTCTGGGAACCTCCATCAATCCGGCTTCCTCCAATGACTCACGGACGCCCTCTTTGCCGCCTTCACGGCTGAGAATGGCGGCTTTTACAAGCCTGGCAACCGGGCCAGGTGTCGCTTCGCAAATGGAGATAGCCTCCACGACGTTGTCACGTCGCAAGACGTTTCGGACTCCGTTGATGAATTCCATGGAGTTGATCTGGGAGCGGTGGTAGTGAAGCAATCTCTCCACGAAGACACTCGCGGCTGCCACACTGGTCAACACAAGAAGCCACATCACTGGGCCTCCCTGTATAATGATCTCCGGCGTTTTCATGATTGTCTTATAGGCAGTGAACCCATAGCCCGCAAGCGCGATCCGATCAAATCAAACAGAGAAGCCGAACTGTGCAGACAAAAAAAGATCAAGGAACTTCTATGCATACGGTATCTTTTACTCCCCGAGGATATTAAGGGTCCAGAGCTTACCTTTTCATCTTTGCCATGGATAAAGCTGACCTCAAAGATCAATTCGGGCCATCAAAGGCCTCTTGATTTGAGAATGTTGTTCCTTGGACACTGACCCCATGCTCTGACTTGTTTTTCAACCTTGAAAACCATTTATATTCAATTAGATAATGAAATAAATACCTGCAACGCGAACGATTCTTTCCATCACTTTGGCGATGTTGCTTTTGTTCGGGTTTTTCCGCTTGTTATCTCAGGTTTCCATCTAGTTTGTGCCATTCTGTTCTATCTATTTGATATCAATCAAGTATCTTGCCTTCCATGAAGAATAGGACGCATAAAATGAAAAAATATCTCTGCGCCAGTTTGTTCGCGGTTCTTGTTTTGCTTCCTCCATCAGCTGTCTGTTTCGCACAGGAACAGGCAATCATCAAGACCACACATGTCGCAGGAAGCGTCTACATGCTGGAGGGTCGTGGAGGCAATATCGGTGTTTCAGTTGGTGAAGACGGTATTTTGATTGTGGATAATCAGTTTGATAACATGGCGCCGCAAATTGAAGCCGCTCTCGCTGATCTCGGCAAAGGTGAATTGAAATTTGTTTTGAACACTCACTGGCATGGAGATCATACTGGAGGCAATGCCCACTTTGGTCAGAAGGCTACAGTCCTAGCCCATGAGAACGTGCGTGAGCGTCTGAAAAATAAATCAGGCACCCCAAAATCGGCTCTGCCGGTGATCACATTCAAAGAATCTTCTTCAGTTCATTTTAATGGCGAAGAGATTCGGCTGTTGCATCTTGGAGCAGGGCATACCGATGGGGACGTGATTATCTGGTTCACCGATTCCAATGTGATTCACATGGGAGATCAATTCTTCAACGGCCGCTTTCCGTATATTGATTTGGCAAGCGGCGGTCGTGTGCTGGGATATCAGAAAAATGTCACGAAAATACTCAATGCCTTGCCTGAAGGAGCTAAAATCATCCCGGGTCATGGCCCCTTGGGGGATAAACAAGATCTCCAAAGCTTTTCAACCATGCTCTTGGAGACCATCAATCCTGTCAGACAAGCGATCAGTCAGGGGAAAACATTGGATCAGATCAAGGCTGCGGGTGTGGATGAAAAATACAAAGCTTGGGCAGTTGGATTCATCAATACTCCCAGATGGCTGCAGATTGTATACAATTCGCTGACATCGGAGCGGTGATCCGTTGTCGAGCATTTGCAATTGGATCTGCGAAACTCACACCACAACAATAACTTGATGGATAACGTATCTGGATTTTGGTGCATCTGGGTCGATACAGGTGGCACCTTCACGGATTGTCTGGCACAAAGCCCGACGGGGGAAATTTCGCGCGCCAAGGTGCTGAGCACTGGAAGACTGCGGGCAACGGTATCCATGGTCATTGCCCAAGATCAGCTCGTCATCTCCTGCTCTACCGCATTACCCGATAACTTTTTGGTGGGAGCACATTTGATCGCATCAACGACGGGCATTCAGGTGGGTAAAATATTGCACCATGACATTCGTTCCGGCAAATGCCAGCTTCATCGGGTCGCGGATCAACCGTTGTCAAGTGGAGAGCTTCTGGAGTTAGATTTCGGGATGGAGGCACCAATCCTGGCTGCTCGATTAATTACCGGAACCTCTCCTGAACGTCCTTTGCCCCGGACAGCATTTCATCTGGCGACGACCAAGAGCACGAATGCACTTCTGGAAAGAAAGGGCGATCCCACGGCTTTCGTCGTTACAAAAGGTTTCAGGGATTTACTGAGGATCGGTGATCAGAGACGTCCCGATTTGTTTGCGCTTAATATCGATCAAGCGGATCCCTTGCACGATCTTGTTTTTGAATTTGATGAGCGAATGGATGCGCAGGGTGATGTGCTGAAGCCATTCGATGATGAAGCGTTTCATCAATTGTCTGATGCATTGCTTCAGGCAGGGTTTACGACCGTGGCCATTGCGTTTTTGCATGCGGTTCAAAATTCGGAGCATGAATGCAAAGCTAAGCAAATTTTACAACGCAAAGGCATAAGACATATTTCCTGTTCCTCTGAACTAGCTCCATTTGTCAAAATACTTCCGCGCGCTGAGACGTCTGTCGTCAATGCCTACTTAACTCCGCTCATGGAAAGGTATCTTGACGGCGTGGAGAGCGCCTTGAGCGGAGGGGGATTTCGCATCATGACCAGTGCGGGAGGGTTTGTTTCACGGCGAGATTATCAGGCAAAAGACAGTTTGTTCAGTGGTCCTGCCGGAGGAGTGGTAGGGGCATCGACGATTGCTCATCAATGCGGTGAGGGGAAAACCATTGCCTTTGATATGGGGGGCACCAGCACGGATGTGGCAAGGTATCATCATGGTTTTGACTATCAATTCGAGCAGCGTATCAGTGGCGTGCGATTGATGTCGCCTTCACTCCGGATTGAAACGGTTGCAGCGGGTGGGGGCTCTATTTGCGGTTATGGTGCTGACGGCTTTTTTGTAGGTCCCCAAAGTGCCGGAGCTTCGCCTGGACCCGCCTCATATGGGGCGGGGGGGCCACTGACCATAACGGATGTCAATCTTTTGCTGGGTCGCATGGATCCTGAACTCTTTGGCATACCGAGCAGGATAGATGCCGCTCGCAGGGCGGCTGACTGTGTTTATCAATCGATTCCGCACGAACGGATTTCAGATTTAAACATGGATGCCATGTTGCAGGGTTTGCTGGATATAGCCAATGAACGCATGGCTGATACGATCAGGGGAATCTCAGTAAGAGAGGGATATGACCCCAAGGAATATGCCATGACAGCCTTTGGGGGGGCAGGCGGTCAGCACGCCTGTCGTATCGCAGAGATTCTGGGGGGACAGCGTATCTTATTTCCTGCTGATGCTGGCTTGTTGAGTGCTTTTGGTCTGCAGCATGCGCGCATGGAACGTTTTGCCCAAAGAGAGGTTTTGAAATGTTGGGATGCTCTGGAACCGCAATTTGACACCTTGGTCAAGACATTGGAGCAGCAGGCAGTCCAGGCCTTGTTGGATGAAGGTTTTGAAAAAGATGAAATCCTTCTGGATCGACGCATTGTTCAAGTCCGCATACACGGTCAGGAATGTTCCGAGTCGATAGACTGGTCTCCGGGGCAAGATCTTGCTGCCATGTTCCGGTCAAGATACCTTAATGTCTACGGATACTATCCAGCTGAAAAGCCGATTGAAATCGTTACATTGCGCGTGATCGCTGCCATTGAAAAGATCCCGCTGAAAAAAGAGAATTTTTCATGTCAGGGAAAGGCGCATGCAGTCAGAACAATTCGAAGTTTCGTTCAAAGTGAATGGCAGGAGATTCCAGTTTTCAGGCGTCGGGATCTTGCGATCGGGGATTTCATGAAAGGTCCGGTTTTGGTGCAGGATGCATTCAGTACGATGTTCATCGACCTTGGTTGGAAAGCCATCGTGGGAGACATGGGCACTCTGCGTTTGGATAGAATCTGTCCGAGCTCGCCAGAAAAGAGGTCAGATGCGCCATCCATGCAATTCGAATTATTCACACAGAGATTTTATAGTCTGGTGAAGGAAACGGGATTCATGCTTGAGCGCGTTTCCATTTCCACCAATGTGAAAGAACGTCTTGATTTTTCATGTGCCCTGCTGGATGCAGAGGGCGCATTGATTGTCAATGCGCCTCACATTCCTGTTCACCTTGGAGCCATCGGTTTGTGTGTTCGAAAGTTGCTTGAGCATTATCCAATGAATGAGGGCGACATGGTCGTGACAAATCATCCAGCTTTTGGAGGGTCGCACTTGCCCGACGTAACCGTTGTCAGTCCCGCCTTTGCCAACTCAGGAGAGCTGCTGGGATATATTGCAAATCGTGCTCATCATGCGGAAATAGGTGGCATTCGGCCTGGTTCCATGCCGCCAGATGCCAGGCATTTGGGTGAAGAGGGAGTTGTGATACCTCCAACTTATTTATACCGCCGTGGAGAGGCACGCTTTGAAGCATTGGAATCACTACTGAGCCATTCCGCGTATCCGTCCAGGAATCCCAAGGATAATCTTGCCGACTTGCAGGCACAGGCGGCCGCCAATCGAAAGGGAATCCAGACGCTCGTGCAATTGGCCGATGCCAACGGAGCTCAAACGGTTAAAAACCACATGAAAGCTTTGAAGGAGCATGCGGCACAATTGCTGGCGAAGCGTTTGAAAGTGCTTGAGTACGGCCACTACAAAGCAGAGGAGTCGCTGGATGACGGGACTCTTCTCAAGGTATGCATTCATCATTCGAAAGAAAGGTTTCAGTTTGATTTTACGGGTACGGAATTATCACATGAGGGCAACTTGAACGCGACCCCAGCGATCGTGAATAG
>JBDQII010000259.1:0-7202 GCA_040264395.1 Verrucomicrobiota bacterium | reverse complement strand
GCGTAAATTACGTCACCCAACTCGAATCCGACAGCTTCAGGGATTCCTTGAATCCGATGCTGCGGTTTAAGCAAGAGAAGATTTAGATTTGATTCGCCCCGAACACATTCAGCCAAACCGTGTGTTTCGGGGTTTCTTTTAACCCCGGATGAATCTCCGACATTACTTCACGCATTACTCCAGCCTAGGTGGAGTTCAATCCATTATCGGCACACATTTGAAGTATGATGAGATTGCCGGGATGGACCCGACTTTACTTGCATTTTTTGATCCGGCCGAAAGCCAAGAAACGCATAAAAAAGTGAGTGGGTTATGTTGGAGCGGGAGCACCAGCATCAATGCTGCGAGAAATGATTTCAAGAGAAACGAATCCGGCAAGTCCCATGATTGTTGCGTTTATCACGATCTCTGGGGAATGGCTTTTCTCGCAGATTTGGATCATTGCCATCATAGAATAGGGGCGATTCACTCACATTGGCCACACCTCGAATATCAACTACAACAGCTTGACGGATTTTTGGATGGCGTTTTTTGTGATAGTCAAGCCTTGGCTGATATTGCATTGAAAAGCATCCCTTCGCTTACCCACGATCGCGCCGTTCATTTACCAGTTCCCATAAAAACTTGTCCTCACGAATATCAAACGAATCGCCCTCCATTAATAGACCGTCCATTGAAGCTTGGGTTTACTGGAAGAGTCGATCATCTACAAAAGCGAGTGGAGAGGTTCGTCCCTTTGATCAATGCCCTGCAATTGAACGGCATTCAATACGAACTGGAATTTCTAGGAGACGGCACTGGAAGAAAGTATCTGGAGAAAGCCTTTCATACCCATGAAAACATTACCTTTCATGGAAAAAAGCTTGGTACTGAGTATTGGAAAATAATGGGTGAATGGGATTTTGTCATCTATACAAGTGATTTTGAAGGATCCCCTTTGGCAATGCAGGAGGCAATGAATGCAGGCTGCATACCTATTTTTCCATCAATCCAATGTGGAGGCGATCTGGTGGTCAAAGAAATCAGTGAGGATCTGCTGTATAAACCGGAGGATTATCAATCCATAGCCCACACACTTCTGGATTGGCAAAAACGACCCCATTCATTCGTTGAAGCCAACAGACAAAAAGGAATCCAGATAAGCTCAGAATATGCCGAGGACAAATACCATGTGAAATTCAAAAATTTTCTGAATCATATTTTGAATCAACCTGTGATCTCAAAGCACCCCATGCAGGCAAGAGGCCGCTTCTGGGCAGATATATTGCCATTTGCTGTATTGAAACGTTACCATCCAAAGGCGTTCTTCAATTACAGAGCAAAATAAATATTTTCAAACCACATCGTTAATTTGATTCTATCATAATCGATTTTCCTCCAAATCATATACATCAAACCAAACATAGACTGGACGATGGTCTGGCAAGTTCTTTGGAACGTAGGACTCGAGAAAGACCTGATTTACCTCTGGCAATTCACTCAATTTCAATTCCCGCATCCGATTATTCCACTGAATGATTTCAAATTCCGATCTAACTTTTGCATTTGAGCGAATCCATTCAGCAACCTCATCATCAGGGGCGCCCGTTGAGATAAAATCCTTGATTTCATCGGCATCAATCTCAGCAAATCCAAGAAATTGGTTATCTAAAAAACAATCAAAATGATAGTCGTGATTACTGCCATTAATGACGGCTCGGCACTTATCCAACATCCTACCGGCGATAACGTATCCAGCAAAAACTGTTCGCGGGCTGCGCGGAAAGGATGTCGATAAATCCAAAGCAATTGCTTTTATTTTTTCGCTTACCATAAGAACGATCACATCACATGAGTTCCCGCAGCTCCAGATATTTTTGAAATAAATCCCAAAAAAACTGTTTCAAATCATGGCTACCTAATCAAGGCAGAAAAATCGTACAAGGTTTGTCTCATATTCACGCTTTAAATTCTTCTTAAATTCAAAACCTCACTTGCTAAATTCATTCTTTTCGAGCATATTATAATTTATCTAAATTTGTAAAGTTCACGAAATTTGATTAATCTGTAATAAAGTTTTATTTAAAAGCAATTGGCATGACACATCGTTCAGCACAAATAATCGAATCCATAAAAAATTGGAGAAAAAAATGCCTCTACCTGCTAGCAGCGCAATTACTTTTGTATCCAATTACCTCACTCACGCAATCATCTCCAACCGATCTTACGAATCTTAAACTCGAGGATATTCTTGCAATGCGCATCATCCCTTATACCGAGAGTGAGATAAGTATGTCTCCTGAGTTACCGCAAGAAAGGTTTCGTTTCGCCTACCATTACGTGCACTCCACTTTTGAGGATTACCAATCGGGACGAACCAAAATTTCGACCTCCCAAATGCAAGCACAGTTTCCTGTTTTGCCTCTTGAAATCTCACAGGATGCTCATTTAATTTCACTGGGGTATATCATCAACCCCCGATTATCAGTAGATTTACAACTCTCCTATGTTCAGCAGTCCACTTACCACATTAGCCGAGTGCCTGGATTCGATGAATTCACTATCCGGTCTCATGGAGTAGGCGATACATCAATCGGCATCAATTACTTGTTGTGGCAAGGTGAAAAAGATTCATTGCACTTAAGGGGAGGACTCATACTTCCCACTGGATCAATCAGTGAAAAAGGAAGGACACCAAGAGATTCTAATGCAGACACATTGTTGCCCTACACAATGCAAATTGGTTCTGGAACAGTAGATTTCAACCCCAGTCTTACCCACGTGAGACGATCAGGAAAAATCGAGTGGATCAATCAGTTACAGGGCACAATCAGGATTGGGAAGAATCATCATGATTACAGCCTGAGTCACCGAGCCATGGCTAAAACTGCATTTTTCTATAATCTTCTTCCTTACCTGCAACCATCAGTGAAACTACTGGGAGTCTATTGGACGCGCTTGCATGGTCAGGACGATGATCTAGTGTTGCCGAATGGAGTTTATCCGGCTCCAGTGACCAACCCGTCACTCTTCGGCGGACGCAAAGTCGATTTTTTGCTGGGCTTAAGAGTGCCTATCAAGGATGGATTCCTTAAGGGACAACAGTTCGAAATTGAAGCAGGTGTACCCGTCTACCAAGATCTCAACGGACCGCAGCCCGGAGAAAACTGGAGGATTGCGACTTCTTGGAACTTTCAATTCTAAGTATAGAAATCGATAGAATATGACAACAGCAGATGACCCCAGTTTCTAAAGATAGTTCTGAGAATTCATTTCATCTTCCCTTTACTTTTACGCGGACAATAATTTGTGTTGTCGTGTTACTGGCATTTAGTTGCTTTACACCGCATGGCGTTTCACAGGAGTTGGATGAATACGAAGCGAAGGCGTTGCTGGTCTACAATTTTGTAAAATACACATCCTGGCCTGAAGGCTCATTCGACAATGAAAAGTCACCTATTCAAATTGCGGTTGTAGGTAATTCGATTTTTTTTGACTCCTTAAAGAATTATCAGGGCAAACAGGTTAAGGGACGCGCCCTGAAGATTGTCATGCTAAAGATGATGACTGACTTTGATGGGGAGCACGTCTTGTATCTCAGCGGAAAATGGACAACCTCAACAAAATTCTTCATAGAGAACGTGGGATTGAAGGAAAGACCCATTTTGACGGTTGGTGAGTCAGAGGATTTCGTCGTCAATGGAGGCGTCATCTCAATTATCAATGAAAACGATCACCTAGCTCTTCTCACCAATCCAAGTGCAGCTAAAAACTCCCAGCTCTTTCTGAGCAGTAATCTGGTCAAGCTTTCAAGACAAGTCTCAACTCGCAAGGGTAAATAGTATTTCTGATTTATGTGGGCTTCAATCTACAACATGAGTTTGAACCGTAAACTGATGCTGCTTGTGATGCTTACCAGCATCACAACGCTCATTCTGTCTTCTTCAGCAATGGTTGCCTTTGAAATAAAGGTGGTGACCGAGCTGACCCTGCGTGAACTTGAGACACTTGTGGAAAACCTCGCCGAAAACGGGGAGGATCCCATGCAAATGGCAATGTTGGGCAAATTGCAAATGCCTAATGCAAAAAAAGAGGCAGACAGTTTGCTCACAATGAACGACAGACAAGATATTGTTGCCGCTCGTTTTCTGGATCAGCAAGGTTTAATATTTTCGGAATACGTTAAAAACCCCGGAGAACTTTTAGATGTGAATGAAAGTAATGTCTTTGAAGAGGGTTATGCAATCACTCTTGGAGGAGTAAAATGGGTCAGGGCGATCAGAGACCGCAGCAATCCAACCGAAATCATAGGATATGTCCACCTGATCTCCGATCATTCTTTGCTTCGCCAAAATGTCCTTAAAATCCTGTTCACAAATCTGGTCATCGTCTTACTGGGTTCATTGCTTGCATACGTTCTATCTGAGAAATTTGTTGCTTACATATCTGGCCCGGTGGCCAGCCTCCTGAAAACCTCACAAGAAGTTGCCGATACAGGGAATTACAATATAAGGGTTAAATACAGGAATAATGATGAGCTGGGTCAGCTTTCCCAACAATACAACAATATGCTGGATCATATCCAGCGGCGCGATAGTGAACTCAACCATGCTTACGAAGAATCCGAGGAGCGATTGAGGCAACTTCGAGTCGAAAAAAGCGAACATAATAAAGCTGTCGAGCGCGAAAGAAGCCTACTCATGGAGCTGGCTGAAAACAAACGAATCGAGGCTGAGGAGTTAAAGATAGCCAAAGAGGAGGCTGAGACAGCAAACCGCATCAAATCTGAATTCCTAGCCTGCATGAGTCACGAAATAAGGACTCCAATGAATGGGATCATTGGAATGACAAACATTCTGCTTGAATCAGATCATTTAACCGATGAGCACATACATTATCTGAATTTGTCAAACGAATCCGCGGAGAGTTTGTTGACGATCATCAATGATATTTTGGATATTTCCAAACTCGAAGCTGGTCGTATGGAATTTGAAGCGGTTGATTTTAATCTTCGAAACTTGCTTGAATCCACCATGGAAACAATGACCCCCATCGCTTACAAAAAGGGTTTGGAAATCGGGATCAAGCATTCGAGTCAATTACCCTTCGAATTCCAAGGCGATGAAGGACGCATCAGGCAAATTCTAACAAACCTGATAGGTAACGCAATAAAGTTCACCGAAAGTGGGGGGGTCATTCTGACGGCAACCAACAAAGGTCGAACCGAGGAAAACTTTTTTCTCATACGTTTCGAGATTTCAGACACAGGCATAGGCATTTCTCAAGACGAACAACATCGACTATTCCAAAAATTCACTCAGCTCAGTGCTCCCTTGAGAACAAAAGCACAAGGAACGGGGTTGGGACTAGCCATTACAAAGTCCTTGACGGAAATGTTAGGGGGAAGCATTGGAGTTGAGAGTGAGGAAGGAAAGGGAAGCCTGTTCTGGGTGGAATTAGAACTCAAGTGCTTGAATGATTCCGAAGATTTACCTGCTAAAGATGTTTCAAACACACCAATTTGGATGATTTCACCTGCGCACATCAACGCAACCTGCATGTCGTCATTACTCAATGAACTGACTAATGAGCTACATGTTTTCAGTAGCGTAGAAGAGGCAAAAAACGCCTTCCGATTGAATACCCACAGCAAACATGGTTGGGTTGTAGCTGATATCCCCGTTCTCTATGAACACCATGAAACTGATACCCTGATCGATGACATCAGAAAAAACCAACATTGGTCAAAACTTCCCATACTTTTACTCCATGCAGGGAATTTATCTTCTACGTTTCTAAAGTCTGTTTCGAATAAAGTAACAAAGGTAATCACCAAACCTCTCCATCATGCGAGTGCCTATCAATACCTCTTCACAACAAGTCAACCCGTCAATGAAGTAAAGCTTACCGCAAAACCTTCCATTGCCATCAATTCCACAATTAGAATCTTAGTCGTGGACGATCATCCCATTAACCAAAAAGTCGTGCACACCATGCTGAACAGCCTTGGATATGAAGTAGATATTGCAAACAATGGGCAGGAGGCAGTCGATTCTATCAAAGAAAACCATTTTGCGCTGGTCCTAATGGATGTCCAAATGCCCGTTATGGACGGTATTCAGGCAACCAAAGAAATCAGATCGCTCCTTCCTGAAGTATATGGAGATAGCTGCAAAACCCCTATTGTCGCAGTAACAGCAAACGCCATGCTCGAGGACGACAGGCGGTGCCTTGATGCAGGTATGGATGATTACCTTGCAAAGCCTTTTCTGAAAAAAGATTTGATCGAAACTCTGGAGCAATGGATCTAAAGAAGCCTTTACCTCTTCAAGAGGAAATTGAAGGCGGGGGGCAAAGTAAATCTTGAAGAGTGATTGCTGAGGCAAATTGATTGCGCGTGTTCATTACCTTGTTATAAGCAAGCACACATGGATCATTCTCAGATGCATCGTGTGGTATTTTTTCATCACATCCCACGAACTGATAAATTTCCTCTAAGGTGATACAGTCGGCAGGTTTCGCGAGCGTCACCCTCGTATCAGGTTCGAATCCCTGAAATAAGAATCCTCCTTCAACCAACACATCTACCAAATGTGTTGTATCCCTGAGATCGAGTCCCTGCTCTACTGACAAAGCTTCAATATCCAGAGCTTCTTCACCATTTTTGAATCGATCAGCTACAATTTGCAATAAACGCATCGCGTTAAAAATGCTCAATTGATTATTAGCATCTTCGTGAGGTATTTTTACTGATCCCTCTTGTTTTGGAAATTGAACGAGATAGGCAACGTGAGCGCCGAAAATTAAAATAATCCAGGAAACATTCAAGCCAAGAAGGAGAATAGGGATTGCACCCAAACTGCCGTAAATTTTATTTGCTGTGGCAACATTGGAAAAATAGACAACACTGAGCTGACTGTTCAATTGAAGTAGTAGTCCCGCCGACAATCCTCCAGCAAACGAAGCTCGTAAGTTCACTTTAGTATTCGTCATGATTCGGTAAATAAGCGCACAAGCGGAACCAGTAATGACCCAGGCAATAATGAATAAGAAAATTTTTCCAAACCAAGCCATTCCAGATAGAAAAACCGTAAAATCCTGGAGTATTGAACTAGACGACAACCCAGTTCCGACAATTAACAAAAAAGGCCCTAGAGTCAGTCCAGCCCAATACTGAGCTACACCTGCTCCCCAACTACGATTTTCAGGAATTTCCCAAACTT
>JBDQII010000258.1:0-7207 GCA_040264395.1 Verrucomicrobiota bacterium | reverse complement strand
TCTCCGGTTTCATGAGAAAATACGGCGTAATACCCTCGTTTCAGGGGGCTGGCCATCAAATCCCCTATTTCCTTCCATGCACCAACAAATCGAATGGGAGCCGTTTTCACGTCCCCTACCATACCAGTCATCCATCCATTGAAATCGCGATCATCGGGAACAAATTTTTCTGCAGGAACAATGATCTCTGTCTTTGCTGTCACATCACCTTGCCCACCGGGAGCAAGTGTCGACGTTGTCCAGTGCGAGAATCGAACAGACTCTTTGCCCGGATTTGTAATGCGGATACATACCTCCAGAAACGGTTGCTTTTCATTGGCCTGATAGGTGATCTGATGGATCAGCCCTGTCACAGGCTCAACGCTGGACATGCGGATCCCTACCGTTCCACCATCGTTTTCAACTAACTTCCATTCCCAGGACAAGGCATGAGAAGTTCCGTGTTCGCGGCGAGGCATCACGTGTTCGATACCGCCCCATGTCATCCAGAAGCCAGTATCATTGTTTGCTCCCAACGGAACAGCAATCGGGTTGATCCACAGTTGCTCACGCCCTGAAGGCATGTGAACAAAGGAATGAACTCGCCCCATGCTCGGGATGACAGTCGCCCGAAACCACTTATTTTCGATTATTTTTGAGGGAACTTTACGCGTCATCACTCTCTCTGGTCGCGAGTGATATTGTTTCCAGTCCATTTTTGGAACACCGGATGCATCAAGAGAAACCGCATGTTCGTATTCCAGATAACGAAGAGACACCTCAGAGGACCTGAGACGAATGCCTCGCTCTATCTCCTGCGCTGACATATGACCGCTTGTGATCCCCAGCAATAGGAACAGACTGAATTTGAATCGAGATAGAATCATTGCCTTGAGTGTGCTGAGAGCAATCGTCATGATTTTTTGTTGGAAGCGACAAGAAAAGGGGCCGAACCTTGAAAAAGGTTCGGCCCAGAGTGTTTGTTGTTAATGGCTACACGTTTGAATTATTCCGCAATAAAGAAGTGCGATTCTCCTTCCGGTGCCACCGAATAAGGGGAAGTAGCACCTGCCACTGCCTCATATGGCCCACCCACCGCAGAGGAACTTTTCAGTGTGCCTTCAAAGGCTATGACGACACTGCCGTCCGAAAGTTCTATTGAGCTGATGGCTCCCGCAGTTTCTTCCTCGGTGTCAACATCTCCCGTACGAGCACGATAAGATTTCAGGCCTCCTTCTGGGTCATTGATGAGAACGCGCGTACTCAAATCTGTGCTTGACCATTCCAGATTGGCTCCGCCACCACCTTCGTACCAAATCGCACGCATGGGATAAAGACCTGGCTTGACAACTGCAAAACCAAATACGGTATCAGCCGCTCCTCGACCACCGCTGAAAACGCCTAGCTGGATCGCATCTGACGATGCTTCATGACCGAGTGTGACTCTGAAACCATCATCGGAGTTGAATATCATTCGGTAAAAACCCGCTTCAGGAAACTCGATATAACTTAAAATCTCGGCCCCTATGTTGTCCGTACCTTCCTCCAAGCCAGGAATGCCAGGAATGTAATCATCCGAACGATCAATCAGACTACCATCACCGAGGTCACGAAATACCCCGGCAGCTGCACCATCCTGATCAAAATTAATGACTCCATCCACATCGAAAATAACACCAGGTCGATTTGGATCCGAGGATTCGACTCCTCCCAATGGATCAGCCAGATTATCTCCCCGTTCACCGCGAAGCTGCGCTTCGACTTCAGGCGTACTGTTGGCACGAATACCCGCAAGCTGGTGAACGCGCATCGTAAATCCCCGGTCTTCTCCGGAACCAAGGTCCGTTCTGTAACCGACTGTTGGAAGAATCAGATAATCTCCGACTGTCCAGGACCAACTGACATCACGAGTCTCACCATCCACCGTGTACTGAAGCGAAGCGGTGACGACTTGGTTGGGTTGCCAAAGCTGACCAGAACGATCGATTGTCACCGATGTCACTCCATTCTGTTTTGTGATTTGAGCGCCTGCGTCAACTCCATCAAGCAAAAGTGAAACAGATCCCTGATCAACTGAACCTGATTCATCTTCGATGCGGACACTGATGCTTGACTCCGGATCGACTCCACGAGCTCCACCACCGGGCTCCACGGACGTGACACGAGCAGCAAAGGAAGATTCGTAAGCAAACGTTTCCAATCCACCATTATCACGATCGTTCAGCAAAGCTTTGGCTGGTTCGTTGGTAAACCACTCAAGATTGGCGCCTCCACCCCCTTCGTAATAGATGGTTCGCATGGCGTAGTTTCCTGCCTCTTGGAAATAGACATCAAACGTGGTTGTGGCAGCGCCACGGCCTCCGTTGAATTCACCAACGATCTTGGAGTCGGCTGCGTCATTACCAATGGATGTCCTGAAGCCATCATCGGAATTAAAACCGAAAGAGTAAAGACCCGCACTTGGAATGTTCACCACCGTTTTGATCTCCGCGGTAAAATTATCAGTGCTGTCCGTCACTCCCGGGATTCCGGGAATAAATTCATCAAACACATCACGCGTCGAGCCATCGGCTCGATCGTAGAACTCACCGGCTGATCCTTCATTTTGATCCATGTTGATCAAATCCACGGTCCAGATGTAATTATCAGATTGCCAATCATCAGCAACATTCTCTCCGCCGATTTCCCCTCTGAGATGTTGTTCACGTACGGACGTGTTGTTTGCCAGACCTTCTTCGGACTGAACGACACGCATCAGAAAACCTGCTGTTGAAGTATCCACATCGCTGATAGCAACATCAGATGAAATCAAGGAGTAAAGACCAACGCTGAATGTCGTGGACTGAGATTGAATGGAACCTCCCTGTTTCCAGGAAACTTCCAGATCGTGGATACTTTCTGCAGGTAAGGGTGATCCATCAACCATGTAATTGACTCGGATGGCCTCGCCATCTTTTGTAGCAGTGACATCAATAACCTGACCGTTCAGCAGGGCGCTCACGCTGGCAATATCAACGCCTCCCGCACCCGAAATCAAAGCGGAAAAACCGCCAGCAGATCCAAAAGCACCTGCCAGAAAGGCCTGCGAATCATCTGCGTCGGTCTGACGTATGATCATCCCACTGATTCCACCGGAGTTGTCTTCCAGATGCTTGTACCAAAGTGTATCTCCATCGGCAACCACAACCTCTACCGTGGCACTGCCTCCAGCGAAAGTACCGGTATTTTCGTCGGTTGGTTCTTCAGCCCCAACCCATATTTTGGCTACCTGGTTGGCGTCCGTGGTGCGACCTTCAAACACAGTGACATTGTAGGTACCAGCTTTCAGTCCATCTATCCGCAATCTTGCCTCGGTTCCGGCTGCATCCACATTCTTGTATAGATAATCGTCTCTGGCCTCTACAGGTACGAGGATACCATCATAAATGGCTGACTCGCCGGGAGGCGCTGGGTTGTTGGCAGTGAATCCATCATCAAGAGCAGTCATGGTGACTCCCCCTCCCAATTCCACAACTTCATCCTGGTCAAAACTATCAATAGTGACCCATGGCACAGGTGAAGCACCCGCTCCATTGCCTTCCGTTCCACCGAAATCAACCTGAATCGGAGCTTCTACAGCAGCACTGACACGACGTATGATCATGCCACTGACACCTCCTGAGTTGTCTTCAAGATGTTTGTACCACAGAGAATTTCCGGCTCCAAGCGTGACGGTAACAGTGGCACCTCCACCAGCAAAACTGCCCGTATTTTCACTTTCAGGTTCCGTATCGCCTGCACCCCAGATTTTAGCCACTTGACCGGCATCGGTGGTACGGCCTTCAAACACGGTGATATTGTAGGTCCCGGCAGGTAAACCATCGATCCTCATACGCGCCTCCGTGCCTGCGGCATCCACATTCTTGTAGAAGTAATCATTTCGGGCTTCCTGAGGGACAATAAAACCGTCGTATTCGGCATCTTCGTTCGGAGGAGCAGGATTATTCGGGGTGAAACCATCGTCCAATGCAGTCAGGCTGATACCTCCACCAAGATCAACCGTTTCGTCCTGATTGAGGATTTCAAGGGTTACCCAAGGAGAAGGCGATGCGCCGGCTCCATTTCCTTCCGTGCCTCCAAAGTCAATTTGAAGCGAACTAAATTTGGGAGCCGATTGCTGACGGATCAGCATGCCACTGATACCTCCCGAGTTATCCTCAAGATGCTTGTAATATAGAGGTTCTCCGGCAGTCACGGTGACGAGCACCGAGGCACTTTTACCCGCAAAATCTCCGGTGTTTTCAGACGCAGGCTCTTCACCTGTCCATATTTTGGCAGACTGCGACGCGTCAGAGGTTCTCCCCTCAAAGACCGTGATCCGATAAGTCCCTGCGGGTAGCCCATCGATTCTCATGCGTGCCTCTGTGCCTGCCGCATCCACGTTCTTATACAAATAATCGTTACGTGCTTCCTGAGGTACGATGATGCTGTCGTATTCTGCATCCTCATTGGGAGGCGCGGGATTATTGGCGGTAAAACCGTCGTCCAAAGGTGTAAGCGTGATCCCTTCGGCGAGGTCAACAGGCTCATCCTCGGTTAAACTGTCAATGGTAACCCAGGGTAGCGGTGAAGCACCGGCACCGTTGCCTTCCGTGCCACCAAAATCGATGAAAATGTTTGTTTGCCCCAGAGCTGCCTGACTCATCAAGGCAACGAAAAGCAAATAAGCAAGAGACTGTGTTTGCCTTGCTTTCCAAGCGTTGAATACATAGCGAAGTGTATACATATTGATTAGGTAAGGATTATTTTTCGTTTACGGGATTTATTAGTGTTTTGAGGCAGAATCGAATTATTGCAAGCTTTTTATGTTTGGTCGGGTTATGAGCGCAATGGTCATGGGCATTAAAAAACATTCCAGAAACAGGAGAGTGACGTGACCACTAATTTTGGTAATGCACTTGTTTAAATGCAGCTTGTTTGAGCCCAATATTGAGCCTGCAATGGTTGTGAACGATGCGATTGACACGGACTTGGAGTGAGAGCATATTATTCATGTCCACCGTTCTGTAACACACACGAGCAAGATATCAGTCTGCACACGTATGAGCTGCCTGACAAAAGAACGAGATTAGATGTCGCATCGAGACTGGCTCGGAAGTCGCGATTTCGAACTAAGGCAGATGAAAACACAAATCCAAAATATCGCGCCCAAAAGACTGAAACATGCCAACCCATCAGATTGCACCGTGACAAATTCTAGTACAAATCTCATTGAGTGCCCCCGCACTCGAACCTACTTTTCAAATAACCGCTCAGGGTTTACACTGATTGAACTACTGGTGGTCATCGCCATCATCGCGATCCTTGCCGGCATGCTTCTTCCAGCTCTGAGTAAGGCCAAGGCAAAAGCTCAACACATCCGCTGTGTCAGCAATCAAAAGCAGCTCACTCTGGGCTGGATCATGTATGCGGACGATTACGAGGATAAGCTCGTGTGGAACGACTTGACCGCAAACGGTAGCGGTTGGGTAAGAGGCGTGCTCGATTATGATGGTAACAACACGCACAATACAAACCTCGTGAATTTAAACAATCAGGAGTATGCCAAACTGTGGCCATACACAACCGCTGTAGGCATCTATCGTTGTCCGGCAGACAAAAGCTATGTTACAATCAGAGGCAAGCGTCACCAGCGTGTTCGGAGCGTTTCCATGAGCCAGGCAATGAATTCAAGGAACGATTGGCTGAGTCACATTACAAAAAAGGATTATGTCGTTTTCCGCAAGATGTCGGATATCAATCGAATGGGACATTCCGAGGCGTTTGTCTTCATCAACGAACATCCGGACAGTCTTAATTTTGCGGACCTCGCCGTTGCCATGAATGATGGTGCTCCACCTCAGGGGATCATGATCATCGACTACCCCGCGAGCAACCACAACGGTGCTGGCGCCATGAGCTTTGCGGATGGGCATGTTGAAATGCACAAATGGGTCGACCAGCGAACCATACCTTCATGGAATAATTCCAAACTCAAACTCGCCGTGTCCTCCCCCAACAACAAGGACATGGTCTACATGTCCCAACACAGCTCCGTCAGACTTCACTCGAACTAATCCCTCTTTCCTGAAAATTGAGCCATCTCGAGTTCTTTTTCCGGGTCATCTCTTTTCTTACCCCTCTGGACTGCTTGAAAAACCATCATTCAAAAAGATGGCACTTCCAGACATGAACGCATGGCTCCTGAACTTTCAGGGGTTTGCTGAAAGTTCAGGCATACGGCAAGCCAAACTTGTGACCACTTTCCCCTGCCTGATAAACACTGCGGTTCGCATCACTGAGATGCGTGATGGAAAAGTAAGGAACAGGTTACTACTTTTAGGTATGATTTCGTTCCTGTTGGGCGAAACGAGGGTGCATTCTTAATGATGATCGACAAGTAGTCCGGTTACACGGCCGCATACCCAGGGATGTTGATCTGATGCTGTATTGACTTACAGGATATGAGTTTATATAAGTGACGACCTTTATTGGTATCGGCAAAACAATGGTAACAAAGATGAATCCCATGAAGCAGCTTTTCACTACATTGGGTGGTGGCATGTTCTTTCTTCTTGCAGTGACTGCTTTCGCTCAACCGGAGGAAGAAAAAACCTTGAACGTTGGCATCTATGAATACCCCCCCTTTGTGATGATTGATGGCGAGGATTTCCACGGCTTTGACATTGATTACATCGAAAGCATTGGGATTGAAATGGGCAAGTCGGTGCGTTACACGCTTTACAAATCAAGCAATAGCACTTTGGAGGCATTAAAGAATGGCGAAGTGGAGCTTGCCATCGGTGGGCTTTCGGTGACTGAATCCCGGGAAGAAGCCTTGGACTTTTCACACAGCTATTATCAATCCGGGCTTTCGATCATGGTCAACCAGGATAATGTCCCGTTTTTCAAAAGCCTGGTGCATGCACTGCGTGATAGAGCCATTTTTTACACCTTTGCAACTTTTCTACTTTTCATCATACTCTCGGGTGTCGTCTTTTGGCTTTGTGAACGAAAATTCATGGTGAACCACAAAAGTGGCAAATCGGGAATAGGGCAAGGCATGTGGCTGAGCTATGCCACGGCAACCACGATTGGGTATGGCGATGTCGCACCAAGAACACCGCTCGGTAAACTTTTTACTATTCCCATCAGTCTCATTGGCTTCATAGTCATCGGATCCATTTCGGGTCTCGTTTCTTCTTTGATG
>JBDQII010000257.1:0-7232 GCA_040264395.1 Verrucomicrobiota bacterium | reverse complement strand
CCAAAGCTTTGGACTTCAAATTTACGGCGTTCAATGATGTCCTTTCCGATCATCGGATTGTAGGAGACCGGGTATTCCCCGTTATAACAAGCCATGCAGAAGTTTTCTTTCGGCTGATTTGTGGATTGTACCAGACCATTCTCACTTAAATAGCCGACACTGTCGGCGCCAAGATGCTGTTCGATTTCTTTGATGTTGAATTTTGTCGCTAGAAGCTTGGTTCGGTCGGGGAAATCAATGCCGTAAACACAAGAATGGCGGTGCGGGGGGCAACTGATGAGTACATGTACCTCCTTAGCCCCAGCTTCCTTAAGGGTGCGAATTCGGCTTTGGCTAGTCGTTCCCCGAACGATGGAATCATCGACGATGATCACTTTTTTTCCTTCGACGAGTCCAGATACAAGATTCAATTTGACCCTGACGTTGAGACTGCGAGAAGTCTGGGTCGGTTGAAGGAAACTTCGCCCCACGTAATGGTTTCGGACAAAAGCCATCTGATAAGGAATATCGGATTCCAAAGAGTAGCCAAGAGCAGCGTAGTTTCCGCTATCGGGCACAGGAACCACCATATCAGCCTCGATTTTGTGCTCTCGTGCCAACTGGCGGCCCATCTCGATCCTTGATTGATAGACCTCCAAACCTGCAATCGCGCTATCTGGTCTGGCAAAATAAACATATTCAAAAATGCAGAAGGATCGCTTCTTCTGTTCAGGGAAGGCGTCAATGCTTCGGAGACCGTTCTCATCAATGATGACCACTTCACCTGGCCTGACATCGCGTACAAACTCCGCCTTGATCAGATCAAACGCGCAGGTTTCGCTTGAAAGAACCCATTTCCCATCAAGTTTTCCCAAGCTCAAGGGGCGGAAACCATGGGGATCTCGTACCCCAATCATTTCCTTTTCTGTCAACATCACCAATGAATAAGCGCCTTGAATGCGCCTGATGGCATCCAGTAATGAATTTGCATCCGGAGAGGCGGAGGGCCGAGCAATGAGATGAAGGATGATTTCGCTGTCGACGGTCGTTTGAAAAATATTACCACCCGCCTCAAGTTCGTCCCTCAGTTCTGCCGCATTAGTCAAGTTCCCGTTGTGTGCAATGGCAATGTTGCCCTGATTGCAATCCACAATGAGAGGTTGCACATTTTGCGCATGCGAAGAACCGGTGGTCGAATACCTCGTATGACCAATAGCGTTTTTTCCCTTGAGTCCAGTCAAGGCATTGCCCTTGAAGACCTGGGGAACAAGCCCCATATCTCTGTGGGAATAAAAATCTTTACCATCGCAAGTAACAATCCCGGCACTTTCCTGGCCGCGATGTTGAAGTGCATATAGTCCGTAATACGAGATTTCTGCCGCGTTCGGATGACCAAAAACGCCAAAAACACCGCAGTAATGCTTAGGATAATCCTGCATACCTTTCACTGCCGGCAAGCCTGTCTGATTACGTGTTGTCTTGTCAAACGTCGAGTCACCAGAATGCACTTTTTTATTCATCATATGAGCTTTTGGCCTAATCTAGAGTCATTTTATGGCCCCAGGTTTCCATCGTGTTCCTCCCAACGCCAGAAACAAGGGGATCATGGCCAGCAAAAAAGCCCCCAAGCCCGATGCAATCAATGCATATTCTCTTCGAGTGAGTCCCTTGAACGGATCATTGGAAGATGCCTGAGTCATGCGCTCGAGTATTTCTGAGCTAATGTGGCGGGCGTTGCCATCATGGTAGGTTCCACTGAGCCGAGTCGCCAGCTGGCGCAATGTGCTGGCTTCCTGCCTGGACTGATAACCATTGATGAAAGAACCTGATCGAGGGTCTCCAACGCCGATCACCAGAACATCAGATACGGAAGGAGGCATTTGCGGCAGTCCTGTGGTTGGCACGGTATCGCCATCACTTAAGACAACGATGGTCGTACTGTTTTTTTGCCATTTTTTCGCAATTTTTGCTGATTCTTCGAGACCGGTGAATAGTTGAGTCTTGCCAGGGTCAAAGGCCTGAGACATTGGGAGATCATTTAAAATGTTTCTGACAACTTCCACATCGCGTGTATCCACGACGACAGGTTTGGCTTCCGTATACACGGCAATCACACTCAGGCGCACCTGCTCCATGATTACTCTTCGGAAGAATGATTGCATCAGCTCACCAGCACGTTTTCGGCGACTGGTGCCTTTCTCTGGACCAGCATCCTCCAGTCGCATGCTGGGTGACACATCAAGGATCAGTACCACATGCCTTATTTCCTCATCCTTTACGGCGTCTGGTTGATAAACTTTGGGTTCGATAAACAATAGGGTCACAAGCCCCCAGACTAGAAGACCGGCGGCAATGGGGCTCGTCCATGGTAATAACCGGCCCAGTGGAGAGGCTTGTTTCGTCGGGCCAAATGCCAGATACGCTATTCGTTTCACGCGTCGGGCATGTAATGCCTCCGCTGCCATGCATAGCAAAAAGATCAAGATGGATGCAGCGATCGCTACCATGGTGTGTATCTCAATCCAAAACCGAAAATGGTAAAAACCCCCAACAGGCTTATTCCGGCAAGGCAATAAGGGTGGAAATGATCCATTGTTTCCGCAGATGTTTTTTCAAGGCGAGATTTCTGCATGGCATCAATGTTTCTGAAGACAGCCTTCAATCCTTCAGGATCTCCAGCGGCAAAGACCTCTCCGCCGGTGTAGGAAGTGATATTCACCAAAGGATCGGGGGCATTCCCAGGGCCAATATGAACGGCAAAAACAGTTATCTTTTCTTTTCGGAATTCTCGCGCGAGTTTTTCATCTGCTCCGTTGCCGAGGTCAAAACTGTAACCGTCCGAGAGTAGAATGATCAGGCGATCTCCCTCTTCCCGCTGCATCATGAGTTTCCTGCACTCTTTCAGGGCACGTCCTATCGAAGTGCCCTGGCTGAACCATCGGGGCAGTTTGCGTGGATTAAGGAAAGGTGGCGCATATTTCAAGGCGGTGGTGTCGTCTGTCAATGGAACCCAATGAATAAAATGATCCCCAAATACGGTTAACCCGAATGCATCTCCTTCGCGGTAATTGACAAACTCATTGATCGATTCCATTGCTGCTTCATAACGATCTCCGTCACCAAATTGACTCATCATGCTTCCAGAAACATCCATGCAGAACTGGATGTTGGTGAGGACACGTTTTGTTTTTGGGTCAGAAAGTCGCTGAGGGCCCGCCAGAATCCATATCACAATTCCAAGGACCAGATGAGGTAGACATTGCGAAGTGTTCAGAGTCCAACGCCACCACTTTCCCTTCTTGAAATGGGCAGGACGGTGGTCAAGAGGCAATGTCAGTTGCATGTCTCGACGCTGGCATTCCCAGAGGATCAATGCCAACGGAATGAAAAGAAAAAATAAAACCCATGGATAAGCAAAAGTCATTGGTGATTAATGTTATCCTCCGTCCAGCGGATCGAACGGTAAGGTTTCAGGATGCTCTGTATTTTAGCATCATCAACAGAGGAGGGGCTGTGCAGCCATTGTTCCAAAGCGCAGATCAATGGCCTGGCTTCAGGGTGCTTTTTCAGCTTTTGAATACGTTCTGAAGATTTGAGTTTCTCAAGGTCGAGTTTTTTGCTCCAAAAGGTCAGCAGAAGTCGCTCCAGCTCGGCTTTATCACTACTGCAAACGCCTCCTGCCGCCACCGCTCTGACCAGCGGCTCCAGTTTCTCTCCGAGGCTCAAAGTTGGCACTGGTCTTGTATTGCTTCCGTTTGTTTTTTTCTGCTGGCGCATGAACCAAAGGATTCCCATCAATCCCACGACCCACAGGATGCCAAGAGTGATCATCCATTGCTTGTAACCGCCTATCGCAGGAAGGGAATGATACTTCAAAGCGGCAGGTTCTGACTTTCCTGGCGGCAGAATGGATTCAATGATGACGGGTATGGATTGAACCGTATCCAATGAGGAGCCGTCCTTTCTTCTGAGTTGAGATCTCAGATCGAAATGACCGGGCTCCAGTCCATAAAATGAAAAATCATAACGAAAACTGGATCCATGGGGCCACGTCGCTTCAATTCGCAACACAATGGGTGGTTTTGTTTCTGCCAAGGGAATTACTTCCAGTTCTGCGCCCTCGATCACCACTTGCTGCAGGGAAACGGATATGCCGACATTCTCTCTTATGGCCGGCAGGGGAGACTTTTTCGTAGCTGCGCTTGTATCCTCTGGACATAGCCATACCAATGTCCAGAGGATCATCTGAACAGTCAATCTTAGAGCGACGGCTGGCATGGATGGTTTTACCATGAAATCCATTGGCAGATGTATGATGACCTGTTTTGTTGCGTTATTGGGACTCTAGAATTCGAGGCTGGAATCCGCAATTCCCAATAACGGTCACACTACACATTGGAGGCAAATCGTGCCATTCATTTCTGATCCACTGAATCACTTGAGCTCCCTCACATCAAAGCTAGAAATAGAGGTTCGAATTGCTTTCATGAGTTTTCAACCTGATCGTTTCAAGGATGTAAAATCAAACCAGTCTGTTGCTCATGAGCTGTGTGTTTGAATTTAAAGTTTCCATTCCAGATCATGTGGCCCTGCCGAATGTGTCACTTCCGCTTTCTGCTTGTTTTAATATATGACTTGAAGCAAATTGGCCATCTCAATCCCCATAAATCCATGAACAAGATTAATATACCTCCCTCTTTCGAAAATAAGGCTTATCACGCGGCTGCCTCTGCTGTGAAAGATGCCCAGACAAGCCCTGAAACTCCGCAGACGCTATCGCATGCTTACAAGCTGGCATTCCAAGACCAAGAATTTCTTTTGGCTGATGAGATGCGAGGCGTGCGCTTGCATCTCGAGTATGAAAAACCGGAAAGCATTCAGCAATGGCACCGAATTGAATCAACCATTGTCATGTTTGGTGGTTCAAGAATACTTGCCAAGGATGTCGCTCAAGCACGGCTTGAAGAAGTGGAGGCACGATTGAAAAATTCGCCGAATGACCAATCTCTCGAAAAAGAATTGAAGGCGGCTCAGCATATACTCAAATGGTCCAAATATTACGATGTGGCCCGTAACCTGGCGCGCATTGTTTCGTCCAATTGTCAAATATCCGGGGTTTGTAATTTTGTCGTTACAACAGGCGGAGGGCCAGGAATAATGGAAGCCGCCAACCGCGGTGCACATGATGTGCAGGCAAAGAGTATTGGTCATAACATTGTTCTGCCACATGAGCAGAACCCAAACCCCTACATTACTCCAGAGCTTTGTTTTCAGTTTCACTATTTTTCCGTTCGCAAAATGCATTTCCTGATGCGTGCGAAGGCGCTGGTCTGCTTTCCCGGCGGTTATGGAACTTTGGACGAATTATTCGAAGCCCTGACATTGATACAAACTAAAAAAGTGGACCCGATTCCTGTCATTCTGGTTGGCCGAGAATTCTGGGAACGATTGATTGATTTTGAATTTCTCGTCGAGGTGGGAACTATTTCAAGATCGGACCTGGATATTTTTCATTATGCTGAAGAGCCCGCTGAAATCTGGGATTACTTATGCAAGTATTATGATTTGAAGGCAATCGATTGAGGCTACTTCCGGTTGACGTCTGCACACAAAACATTAAACTCAGCCAACTATGAGAAAACATCTGAAATTCACCCGCCGTAGTTTTCTGGGCTCCTTGCCCGCAGTGGCAGCAAGTATCCAGATTGTTCCGCGCCATATACTCGGTGGCCAAGGGGTGTTAAGCCCCAATGAAACACCTACCAAAGCCGTTATTGGAGTTGGAGGAATGGGACGTGGTCACTTGAAGAACATCAATCCCGGCGCCAAACTGGTCGCTGTATGTGACGTGGATAAAGGGCACTTAAAAACGGCGCTCGATCAATCAGGAGGCGATGTCAAGGGTTATCATGATTTCAGAGATGTATTGAGTCGCAAGGATGTGGATATTGTCCACATTCCGACCCCTCCTCACTGGCATGCCTTGATTTCGATTGCTGCAGCAGAGGCAGGTAAGGACATCTGGTGTGAGAAGCCAATGACAAGAACAATTTACGAAGGTGAAAAAGTTGTTGAAGCGGTTCAAAGAAACAAACGTATTTTCCGTCTCAACACCTGGTTTCGATTTCGTTCTGGTTTTTACGGTATGGGAACCACTGTTGAACCTATCAAAAAAGCGGTTCAAAGCGGTATGCTTGGATGGCCTCTGAAAGTGACTCTCAATCAAGCCACAGGATTCAACTGGAAGCATGGTTGGAGTGGGCGTACTGATTTGACGCCCCAACCAGTCCCGGAAGCACTGGATTATGATTTCTGGCTAGGCCCCGCACCTTTCAAGCCTTATCATCCGCACCGTGTTCACGCTACATTCCGCGGCTATTGGGATTATGATGGAGGTGGCCTTGGAGACATGGGGCAGCATTACATCGACCCTACCCAATATATTTTGGGTAAAGATCACGAAAGTCCGGTCGAGATCGAAGCTGACACCGATCCTCAGGATAAAGACGCGGTAACTGCATGGCGTTGGATTCGTTTCAAGTATGCCGATGGCTGTGAGATCCTATTGGACGGTGAAAATAAGTTGAAAGAAGCAGCTTACATCGAAGGACCGAATGGCAAGCTTTTCAAGGGGTTCAAATCAGATATACCGGATTTTGAAAAGAAATTGGCACAGTTTCCTGATCCTGAACCACAGGTTACCGATTTTCTTGAGGCAGTTAGAGAAAGAAAACCATTTGCTCTCAATGATCAAAATGGTCATCGATCCTGTACGATAGTTAACCTTGGTAAAATTGCATTGAGGACAGGGCGTGTCTTGCGTTTCGACAACAAGACGCAAAGGATCATCAACGATGCTGATGCCAATTCGTATATCAAACAGCCCATGCGTGCGCCTTGGGTGATTTGATCACGGAAAAGCAGTATCGAGTTTTCAATCGCACAATTCATAAAGACGCGTTCAGGGAGAGGGCGTGCCATCATCATATCCATGACTGCCAACCATTATGTCTGAGCATGTTCTGACGCAATTGACACTGATCCTGTTTCTTGGAATCGGGTCTCAATGGTTGGCATGGCGTTTAAAACTGCCTTCCATATTGATGCTTCTGGTGGCTGGATTCATTGCTGGGCCCGTGATGGGGCATCAATATGTGGATCCGGATGCCTTGTTCGGAGATCTTTTGATGCCATTGGTCTCAATGAGTGTCGGGTTGATCCTGTTCGAAGGTGGCCTGACACTTAAATTCCGT
>JBDQII010000256.1:0-7234 GCA_040264395.1 Verrucomicrobiota bacterium | reverse complement strand
TGCGATACTCGTATTGATGATTTCAGGATCTACAGTCGGGCTTTGAGTGTGGATGAAATCCAGGCCTTGAGCCGTGGTGAAGATGTCGATGGACCTCCCGCTGTGGATATCATCAGCAAAATAGAAAGCGAAGAATTGGTTTCAACAGACACTCCCATTGATTTCACGGTCACCCCATTTGGTGGAGCAACGGTGGCACAAGAAGACATCTGGCTGGAACTCAATGGACAAAGCATCATTGGTGACACCACTTTCGAAAGAGATGAAAACGGTTGGAGGGGCAACTTTACTGGCCTTGAAAAGAACAAAATTTATCATGGAAAAATAGGCGCTACAGACAGCATGGGCCGCACATACACTTTTGATTTCACCTTCGACACCATCTCGCTGGATAACTATGCAATTGAAGCTGAGGACTTCAATTTTGGTGGTGGTGAGTTTTTTAATAATCCGTTCCCTTGCGAAATACCCGGAGGTTCAGAGGCAAATTGCTACTTTGACCGCGTGAGTGAAGTTGGCATTGATGCCAATGACGATGACAGCGACGATCGTCCTACCGATGACAATGCGGACTTCGATGCATTCCTGGATAATGGTTACCGCTTTGGATCAGGCGCATTCAAAGACGAACTGGTTGACACGTGGGCATCTGGAGATTCCTTGAGGACCAAATTCATTGATGCAGGCGAAGGAACCCGTGATTTCGAAGTCGAACGCGTCAACGCAGGTGAATGGTATAACTACACACGGGATATCCCACAAGGAACTTACCAAATCCTTCTGAGAGCTCGTGTGCGCGCGAATCAAACCCTATCACTCGGCACCGTCACTGGAGCTACCACAACCAATCAAACAGTTACCGAACTTGGGCAATTCAGTGTTTCATCTACAGGTGGCAGCTACGGTTTCTTCCCACTTAAAAATGATCAAGGACATGATCTGGTAATAGAATTAGGAGGAGAAAAAACATTGAGACTTACAGCAGTGGAAGCCGACAGCAACGTAGATTTAAATTACATGATGTTCTTACCTGCTACCCTTTCGGCAGAACCACAGGAAGTCACCCTGAACATCAAATCGTCAGGCAATCAAATCACCCTCAGCTGGGAAGGTGATGGCGGCCAGTTACAAAAAAGTGATCAGGTTATCGGAGATTGGGAGAATGTGAGCAGCACTGGTAATTCACATACGATCACTGCCGATCAAAGCACAGGGTTTTTCCGCATCGTAGCTCCTTGACGAATGCGTTTGAGAATCGCATCTTGACCCCATCATGGACCCGGAAACGATTCGAGAACTTGCGTCACCACTTCTAAAATCGCTCGGCATCGGGGACGATCCCTTGATCTCCCCCATGCCAGGCAGTGCCATTAAGCGCACCTTTAAATTACACCATGAAGGGCTCGATTACGCCCTGAAATGGTATCCACCGGCCTCCCCTCAAGAATCCGATCCCTATCTAACCGAACAAAGATTCTATCAATTCCTAAAGGCAGCCGACATTCATCACAATCCATTCGCTTTGGGATGGGACGGTGATCAACGAATAAGCGTGCTCAGCCTTTTGCATGGCCGTGCGATTCGACCAGATGAAGTCAACCTGCCACGTACGATCTTTACAGGAGAGTTTTTAGCTCAGATCAACCAAAAACGCGGCATTGAAGAGGCTCAACAGTTACCAGGAATTCCGCCAAGAGAAGCCGCAATATCAAGCCTCCTCGATACCATCAATGCATTCTTACTTCAGGGAGCGCCTCAATCATTGGGGGAAGTGCAACCATTAGTTAGTTTCTGGGAAGACGAATTAACGGTTGGCTGGCAAAAAATCATCCAGCATTGCCTGACGGCTTGCGAAACGGGAGGTCTAGATCCAAATACTACCCTGGATGATCAATATGCCTGGATAAGCCCCGGAGAATTCACATTTCACAATGCCGTTCTCACTCCAGAACACAGCATTTGCTTTTGCGATTTCGATCAAGCCCGATGGGGCGATCCCGCATGCATCATTGCACGTTTTTTTGCGCAATCCGATTTCCTTGCCAAGGAGGAATACATTGGACCGTTCCTCAACACGCTGGATTCTGTTCCCGGAAAAGACCCTCTACTCGCTGTTCGCTTGAGACTGCTCACACCACTGATTAGGGTTGAGCTCGTGTTGGAGACGCTTTTTCCATCAATAATATGGGAATTGGGGGACTTGAATATCGATTCGCAGGCAGAAGGAAAGGTTCAGTTGCTTCAAAACATCTGGCAGGCTAGGCAACATTTGAAAGCGGCTCTGCGAAATATTTGAAAAAAATCAGGGCCATCCTTTCGGACGGCCCTGAGATGTCTTTTGAAGTCAGTTGATTGTTCCAAATCTATCCAGATTCATCAAAAAACACACAATAACGATGATTGCAATTGCTTAGACGGCAAAACCCCCAATCAGTTACACCCAAAAAGCAAACACATCGAAATGAATAGACTGATGTAATTTCAGATTATTCAATTTTCCGATGAGAATTTTCGAATATTCTTTCTATCATAAAAAAAAGCGGCTCTAGAGCCGCTTTTTGCTTAAGATTCTATTGCTTAATTGGATTAGAAACTACCTGTAGGCGCTGGAATCGCTTTTTCCTGATTTAATTCATGCACAGGCTTGGAGGCGGGCTTGGCCTCTGGTGGATGAGGTATGATTTTCCAGAAACGAGACACTTCCTCTGCCCAATTCTGCAATAAACCGGCCCCCTTGGATGATCCTGTATGATCGAAATGCTCCTGAACCAGGGATTTCAGCATGAGTATCTCTTCCGCACTTTCGAGCCGTTCAATATCCACCATGGAGCTGTTCAGATTCTTTGGAAATCCGTTTTTCATGTCATGGACATAAGCAACACCACCGCTCATACCAGCCGCAAAATTACGTCCTGTATCACCGAGGATAACCGCTTTGCCTCCAGTCATATATTCACACCCGTGATCACCTACACCTTCAACGACGGCAACAGCTCCGGAGTTACGCACACAAAAACGTTCGCCAGCGGTTCCCGCAGCAAACAAACGCCCACCAGTGGCACCATAAAGACAAGTATTGCCAAGAATCACATTCTGCGACCAATCAAAGACAACTCCATCTTGCGGGCGTACGATGATGTCTCCACCATTCATTCCCTTGCCCACATAATCATTGGCTTCTCCCAACAGTCTTAGAATCAATCCTTTGGCCAGGAACGTGCCAAAACCCTGTCCGGCACTGCCTGTGAGAGTGAGATCAATCGAGCCTGCCGGAAGGCCTGCGTCTCCATAGGTATATCCAATAATCCCTGAAACACGTGTTCCTATGTTGCGGCAAACATTATTGATTTTATACTTCAGCTTCATGCTGCCCTGACCTTTGAGAGCATGCTTGGCATCATTTACAATACGGTCATCCAACGGACTGTCTCCAAACCGCTCGTTGCGTTCACGCGTATGAATACGTGGCATGGAACCAGATTCGTCGGCTTGCCACAGCAGCTTTTCAAGGTTCAAAGATCCTGCCTTGGATTGGATACGCTCATCAAATTGATCTACAGAGCGAACTTCGAGAAAATCTGTTCGACCTACCAGATCATTGAATTTACGAATTCCCAGAGAAGCCATGATTTCGCGGACCTCTTGTGCTACCTGGTCAAAGAAGGCCACCACATTTTCTGGTTTACCGCGGAATTTAAGCCGTAGATCGTCTCTTTGCGTCGCAACTCCAACAGGACAAGTATTCAGGTGACACACTCTGAACATGGCACATCCGGCTGCAATTAAAGCCGCAGTGCCGAAATTGAACTCCTCGGCACCAAGCAACGCGCCCATGACAATGTCTGATCCGGTCTTTAATCCTCCATCAGTCCTCAAGATAACCCTTGAGCGAAGATCATTGAGCATCAATGTTTGCTGCGCTTCCGCAAGCCCCAACTCAAAGGGAACTCCAGCGTTTTTGATGGAACTCTGGGGTGAAGCACCCGTACCGCCATCGTTGCCACTGATCAGAATCACATCGGCAAAGGCCTTTGCTACGCCAGCCGCGATAGTGCCAACACCCGCACAAGCTACAAGTTTCACGCACACTTTTGCTCGTGGGTTTACCTGCTTCAGATCATATATCAACTGGGCTAAATCCTCGATACTGTAAATATCATGATGAGGAGGTGGAGAAATCAAAGGAACTCCGGGCGTGCTGTGCCGCAATGTAGCGATCAAGGGCGTTACTTTATGCCCTGGTAACTGCCCTCCTTCACCAGGTTTTGCTCCCTGCGAAACTTTGATTTCGATCTCTTGAGCGCTTGCAAGGTATTCGGGTGTTACCCCAAATCGACCTGAAGCAACCTGTTTGATGGCTGAAGATGCGTTGTCGCCATTTTCTCGTAAATTAAATCGCTCGGCATCTTCGCCCCCCTCTCCCGAATTAGACTTACCTCCAATACGGTTCATGGCAATGGCCAAGCATTCGTGGGCTTCAGGCGAGAGTGCTCCCATGCTCATTGCTGCAGTTGTGAACCTCATTCGAATGGAATCGATGGGTTCTACCTGTTCCAGCGAAATGGGTGTGATATCAGGCTTCAACTGGAACAAATCCCGCAGGTTGACTGGATCACGTCTCTCAGCCGTTTCCAGATAGGTCAAAAATGCATCGCGCTCACCGCTTCGGAGGAATTTGTGCATGGTCTGCACCACTTTCTTGTTGAACGCATGGAATTCCCCGCGATCACCAGGAAGGACTTTATAATGCCCCCCCTCATCGAGTATGGCCGATTCAGGATCTCCGAAACCTTGTTGATGCCGGCGAATGGCATCCGATGCGATATGCTCAAAGGTAATCCCGCCAATCTGAGATGTGGTTCCATAGAAGCATTCATCTATCACTTCATCGGAAATCCCAACCGCTTCAAAGACTTGGGCACCACGATAACTGCTCATGGTTGATATCCCCATTTTAGCCATGATTTTGAGCATCCCATTTTCGATGGATGTACGGTAATTGGCGATGGCTTGATCAATATCTACACCTTCCAATTCACCTTCTTCAGCCCATTCACGAATCAAATCTATGGCCACATAAGGATTGACAGCAGAGGCACCAAATCCGACTAAACAAGCAAAGTGATGGACATCACGAGCTTCTCCGGTTTCACAGACGATGGAGGCTTTGAGTCGTTTACCCTCCCTGATCAAATGATGATGCACTGCCCCAACGGCAAGTAGCATGGGAATGGGGACTTTTTCTTCATTCGTCCCGCGGTCGCTGAGTATGATTACAGAACAGCCATTTTCCACGACCTCGGATGCTTGCTGACACACGCTACGCAGGCTTTCAACTAGGGCTTGTGTATTGCCAGAAGCAGGAAAATGACAACCGATGGTGTGTGCGTTAACATCCGGATGGTCCATGCTGGCCAGAGCCGCCAATTCGTATTCCAGCAGAAAAGGAGTATCTATCCGCAAAAGACTGGCATGCTTGGGTGATTCCTCCAGCCATGAGCGACGGTGTCCCATACAGGTCGAAAGCGACATCACTACCTTTTCCCGAATACTATCGATCGCAGGATTTGTCACCTGGGCAAACAATTGCTTGAAATAAGAGTAGAGTAATCGAGGTTTTTTACTCAAGATCGCCAGGGGCGTATCATCCCCCATTGAACCAATGGCCTCGGCCCCCGTGGTGATCATTGGTTTGAAGATCAGCTTCAGTTCTTCTGAGTCCCAGCCAAAGGCGATCTGCTGCAAGGTCAAATCCAACAGATTGATGGGTTTTTCAACTGGCCGGATAGGCTTAGCATGGTCACGCAAATAAACCATGTTTTCATCGCACCATTGACCATATGGTTGCTGAGAAGCCACAGACCTCTTCACCTCGTCATTCCCCATCAATCGACCTTCCAGGGTGTCAATTGCCATGATTTTGCCCGGACCCAAGCGCCCTTTGCTCTGGATGTCTGCATCGTCAAGTTCAACCATGCCAGCCTCGCTGCCAAAGACAATAAGGCCATCTTTATAAAGTTTATAACGCGCTGGACGCAGGCCATTGCGATCAAGCGTTGCACCGACATAACGACCATCTGTGAAGACGACTGCCGCTGGACCATCCCATGGTTCGTTCAAACAAGCATGGTAACGATAAAACGCCCTCATTTCGGGATCGAGGTCATCCATTTTCTCCCATGCTTCGGGGGCGAGCATCAAGACACTGTGCAGTATGTTGCGCCCACTTAAGCGGAGGATTTCGAGTGCATTGTCCAATGCTGCTGAATCAGAACTTTCGGGCTGAATGATCTGTCTCAAATGCTCAATATTATCACCCCAAATAGGTGAAGTGATTTCTTGCTCGCGCGCTCGGGTCCAGTTTTTGTTGCCCAGTAAAGTGTTGATTTCACCATTGTGAGCTAACGTTCTGTAAGGATGAGCCAAACGCCAGGTCGGAAAAGTGTTTGTACTGTAACGCTGATGGAAAACCGCCAGTGAAGTCTCAAACAGCGGGCTTTGCAGATCTTGATAATACTGCCCTAATTGCGGGGCATTGAATAAACCTTTGTAGACGACGGTCTGTGAGGAGAATGAGGCAATGTAAAAGTCCTCAATCCCTTTTTCTCTGGCCCGTTGCCCTGCGACCTTACGAGCCAGAAACAAATGGCGTTCAAAGTTATTGTCGTCCCATCCATCTCCTCTACCCACAAGGATCTGCTTCATGAATGGCATCGTCGAACGGGCCTTATCCCCAAGACACTTCGGATTGACCGGTACATCGCGCCAACCAAAGACTTTCATACCGAATTCCTCAGTCGCACTCTGCAATATCTCAACTGCCTGCGAAACTTGCTGGTCACTGTCTGATGGCAGGAAAACAAAACCGACGGCGACTGCCTCGGCGACAGAGTCCAAGCCAGCGATCACTGCAGCCTCACCCTGAAAAAATGGCTGCGGAATCTGAATCATTACACCCGCACCGTCACCGGTTTTAGCGTCGGCATCTAGCGCACCTCGATGCGCAAGGTTACACAGAGCTTCAAGAGCGTAGTCAAGAATACGACGCTCTTTCTTTCCATTGGTGTTAGCAACGAAGCCCACACCACAGGCATCGTGCTCAAATTTCGAATTATAAAGGGAGTTAGTAACTCTAGGGAACATAGGCGAAATACTGTTACTCTTCTAAAATATGCTAAACCTTACTTTCAAGCCAGTAGCCACGCAATGGCTTTTTTGAATCCCCATTTGGCTC
>JBDQII010000255.1:0-7276 GCA_040264395.1 Verrucomicrobiota bacterium | reverse complement strand
AGAAAAGGTTTTGTCAACTCGTTTTCACGCAGAGCGCGCACGCTGCGGACTCTTTTTGGAATCGAATAGAAGCGCAGAAAAACCCACGGTTCCAGTGCGACCTTCGCTTCCTGTTGAATCGCCAAAAGGCATCAAGGCATTCGTTTTACCTCTTACCAAATAAAGCATAATGATGTTAGCGTAATCCTCGGTCAGAGTTGATTAGTTTACTGGTAGAATGATCGTCCCTATGAAAAAGACCGCCAAGAAACCAACCAAATCGTTCAAGGAATCCCTCTGGGACAGACCGACCAAGCTCCGCGGTTCCGTCGAGCCTTGAAAAATGGCTCCCACCTCTCTCGCGTCCTATTTAGCCAAGGCACCTTATTGCGATCGTAATAACGATCCGCCACAGCAGAACCGTTACTTCTGTGTCACTTAATCTCAAAGGCCACGAAGCGAGTTTCGCCAGGGGGGATCTGCAGGGGGATGCTGCCTGTTTCATCGACCTTCAGCGTGGTGCGGGTGATCCATTCACGAGCGCTCTGGAAGCGGAAGCGCGGCTTGAGCCGGATGCTGGCCGTGGCTTGCGGGTAGATCTTCGCAGGTTGATCACCTGTCTTGTAAACACCGTCGTTGTTGATCAGTTCGATCACCCACCCTTGGGCGTTCCGGTTCACCTGATACTGGATGGCATCGCCGGAAAGCTCGATCGGCAGCAGATCCCGCGACAGCCGTGCCAGGGTGTCGGTGGAGACGGCGGTCATACGCTCGGTCTCTGCGTGTCGTTCGGGTGAGGTCACACTCACCTGGCCAGAGGCCCGCAGTTTGTTCAGGGCCGCCTCTCCGATGGCCGCAGCATGACGCGGATGCATGAGGATGCGACTGCCTGCCCGGGCAGCCTTTTCCAGTTCAAAGAGAAAGAAGGGTGAAAAGTCCATGTCACCTGCCAGCAGCAGACAGGGGTAACGACTCATCGTCGCTCCGTTGACCGTGTTCAACATGACGTCCGCGATCTCTCCCTGAGGTGTGGGATGCAGGTAATCGGCTTCGGGATTGCCTGCCTGATCCGGGTAGGTGAAGCGTTCACTGGAAAAATACAGCTGGCGTTCCAGCAGATCAAAAATCTCCAGGTCACCGGGGGTCCGTTCCAGCACCCCCCAGGTGCGAACGTGATAGGGTGCGTAGCCGGCCATGTGATCCAGCACAACGAGCAGGGGCGTGTAAGGGTTGCCCCGATCATGGTCCTGCATGAAGGTATGGACGCGTACGGCAGCCCGTCCCTGTTCGGTCAAGGGCCAGGGATGACGGGCTTCTTCGAAAAAGATGCGGATGCTGTTTTCCGGCGTGACCATCGCTGCGCCCGCAACCCATGCGTGCAACCTCAGACGCTCGTAGAGACTCAGCGAGTGGCCGGCGTCCATTCCGGAAGGGATGTTCGCCTCCTTCTTCAAAGGCCCCCGGGTGGTGACGCTGGGTCCGAACCATGGACTGACCTGCACCGTCCACGGGATATTCCACTGGCGCGAGGCTCCCCTGGCGAACGCGAACTTGGATTGCGTGAACCGAATGTTTTCACCCACCTCCAGACCAATGGCGGAGGTCCCCCATTCGGCAGCGTAGGCTTCGTAATGAGAATGTCCGGTGACACTGATGAGCCGTCCGCTCTTGGCCTGGCGATGCCAGTAGAAATATTCCCTGAGCTGTTCGTAGCAATCCCTGCGCGTTTGGGGTGCCCTGGCATAGCCGCGCTGTTCGGCTGGGATCAGGTAGTGCTGGATCTGAGTCTCGTAGTCGTCACCCAGGACAGCCTTCCACCAATTGGTATCCGAAGTCAGGCGGTGAAAATGATAGCCCCACTCCCCCAACTGAATGGCCCCGAACTGACCGGCCCGGTCCAGGACCCGCAGGGCGTGTTCACCGGCTGGATCCAAGACGCTGGTGCCTCCCTTGACTTGCATGCGACCACCATCGGGAGGATAGCAGACCACCGGCCATCCAGCCTCGGCGATGGCCGTCAGCAGAGGAGCCGCCTGAAGTCCGGCGCCAGGTCCGGGATCAAATCCACCCCCCAGCCCCTTTTCCTTCATGAAGGAGATGAGACCCTTTAACTCCTCGACCTCACCCGGGGATCCATAAAGGGAAAAGACAAACGTCGATTGTCCGGGCAGGAGTCGCGGCATGAGCAAGGGATTGTCCGTGGGTTGCGCCCAGGAGGTGAAGCAAAACAAACAAGCCATGATCCAGCAGGCGGTTTCACGGAGCCTGAAAGACACAGAACTGGTTAAGGGTTTGAGGTATGGCATAAAGGACTTATGAAGACGAAAACGACCTTCGTCAATCCCGGCGATCACACCCTGGCCCCGGAAACTGAAAGGCATGTGCGGCGGTGGAACATGGAGCGTCAGATGGACCCGCCGGCACGCCGAACATGAGGGGAGACTGACACAAAAAAGAGCGGGCGCTCCAGAGAGCACCCGCTTGTTCCATAAAAATCACCCTGAACGAGGTGGCTGTCAGGCCTGGGCGTACGCTTCAGGTAGCACTCGCTTAATCCTGCGAGATCCCCTGAATGATCTGATTGAAAGTACTGCTGGGTCGCATGGCTGCAGAAGCCCTCGCATCCTCGGGCTGGTAATACCCCCCCGTATTCACTGCCGAACCCTGAACATTCAATAGTTCTTTGACAATTTGATCCTCACCGTCGGCAAGCGCCTTTGCCACCGGGGCAAAAAAGTCTCTCAAAGCGACATCCTCTTCCTGAGCCGCAAGCTCCTCTGCCCAGTAGAGAGCAATGTAGAAGTGACTGCCCCGATTATCGATCCCACCCAGACGCCGGGTCGGAGACTTATTTTCGGAAAGAAGTTTTTCCGTGGCCTTGTCCAAGGCAGCTCCCAGGACCTTCGCCTTGGGAATTTGATGCACAGTGGCAAGGTGTTCGAGCGACACTGCAAGGGCCAGGAATTCTCCCAGTGAATCCCAGCGCAAGTAATTCTCCTGCTCAAACTGCTGAACATGCTTGGGAGCAGAGCCACCTGCACCCGTCTCAAACAATCCGCCACCATTCATGAGGGGCACAATGGAAAGCATCTTGGCACTGGTGCCCACTTCAAGGATGGGAAATAGATCCGTGAGATAATCACGCAGGACATTGCCCGTCACTGAAATGGTATTCTCACCTTTGGCAATGCGTGCCAGTGAAAACTGAGTCGCTTCCACAGGGGGCATGATCCGAATATCAAGCCCATCGGTGTCGTGATTTTTCAGGTAGGTGTTGACCTTGGTGATCAGTTGGGCGTCATGAGCACGCTGCTCATCCAGCCAGAACACCGTTGGCCACCCGGTCGCACGCGCTCGATTGACCGCCAGCTTGACCCAGTCGCGCACGGGGGCATCCTTGGTCTGGCAACTGCGCCAGATATCTCCCTCCGCCACCGCATGTTCCAACAGCACTGCACCCGAGGCATCGGTCACTCGGATGTGCCCATCTCCGGGAGCTTGAAAAGTTTTGTCGTGTGAGCCGTATTCCTCGGCTTTCTGCGCCATGAGCCCCACGTTGGGAACGGTTCCCATGGTCCTTGGGTCAAAGGCACCGTTCTCCCGACAGAAATCAATGGTGGCCTCGTAGACACCGGCGTAGGAACTGTCGGGGATCACCGCCAGTGTATCCTGCAATTCACCCTGCGCATTCCACATCTGGCCAGAGGAACGAATCATGGCCGGCATGGACGCATCAATAATGATGTCACTGGGAACGTGCAGGTTGGTGATGCCCTTGTCTGAATTGACCATCGCCAGGTCGGGCCCCTGAGCGAAAGCTGCAGTAATATCCGCCTCAAGGGAGGCCCGGATCTCGGGTGCAAGTTCATCCATGCGGGCGAGAAGGTCCCCGAAACCGTTGCGGAAATCCACGCCACTTTGTTCAAGCGCTGATGCGTTCTTTGCGATCAGCTCTTTGAAGAAGACCTCGACGCAAATCCCAAAAATGATGGGGTCGCTCACTTTCATCATGGTCGCCTTCATGTGCAGGGAAAAGAGAAGTCCTTTTTCCTTGGCCTCGGCCATCTTGGCTTCCAGAAAACCTACGAGATCCTTGCGTGACATCCGCGTCGCATCCAGAACTTCCCCAGCAAGGAGTGCGGTTTTTTCTTTGAGAACCACTGATTGGCCATCGTTACCCATGAATTCGATTTTTACATCGGTCGCCTCGGGAACGGTCAATGATTGTTCATTCGATCTGAAATCTCCCTCGCCCATGGTCGCCACACGGGTCTTGGATTCGCTGGACCACACCCCCATGGAATGAGGGTTCTGGCGTGCATACGCCTTGACTGCCTGTGGTGCACGGCGATCGGAATTACCTTCCCTCAGCACGGGGTTTACGGCACTTCCCTTGATCTTGTCGTATCTGTCCTTGATGTCGCGTTCCTCATCGGATTGAGGATCCGCAGGATAATCTGGAAGAGCATATCCTTTATCACGTAACTCAGTGATCGCCCCTTTCAGTTGAGGCAGGGACGCACTGATGTTGGGTAGTTTGATGATATTGGCGTCAGGTGTTTTCGCAAGATCGCCCAGAGCAGCAAGAGCGTCTCCAATGCGCTGATCTTCTTTGAGGTATTCAGGAAAGCGCGCAATGATGCGGCCCGCGAGCGAGATATCACGGATCTCAATACGGACTCCACTGGGGCGTGTGAAAGCCTGGATAATCGGTATCAGAGAATGGGTAGCCAAGGCGGGTGCCTCGTCGGTTTTGGTATAGATGATCGTCGGTTCTGACATGTCGTTGAATGTATGGCTCGTTTTAAACAAACAGAATCTACAGGCATACACTGTCTGCAAGGGTTTGGCAAACCACTTCATCCCCTCTGAACAGTGATGTTGGATTCGTCAGATCGCCGCAGTACGGTTCTGACTATTATGCGAAGAAGCGGAGAAGTGAACAATCGCAAGTGGCATACCTGAGACGATGATATCCATCAACGAAGTGTTGCGTGACCATGGGACAACGTCATGTCCGTGAGTCCCACCAGAACCTGTATTCCGTTCAGGGCCCTTCATTGAAAACCCTGCCCGAAAAGGGCGGCTATCAACATAGGCCTGTGATCTGTTGCTCGACGCTTGATGAGAGGATTCCCTTCATTTTTCGGTAGCGTCCAACACAAGACAAAAGAGGCAGGCCATCAAAAACAGTCATGGTTTACTAAAACGCGACACCCAATTAATATATTTTGTTTATATTTATATTTTTAATTGACTTAATATTTTTTTTATACATTCGTAATACTACATTATATCTATTAACCCATTGAGAGAAAGTGACAAGAATGAAGCATATACACAGTCCACGATTCGCCCGTAAAACACCCACACAAACCTTATCCTGCTTGATAGCCATATGTATGTTCCTTGCAAGCATCTTCCAACCGCGATTGAAAGCGGCCGGACCTGCTCCCCTCCTAACCGTACCAGACGTCATTGCCATCATCGTTGAACTTGCCGCAGGCACGGCACTCGATGTGTGGCTTGATCAGAATGGTGACCCACGGAACGACCGATCAGAGGCGATGGCCGTCGGAGCCTATTACACAGGGGCTAATTATTGGCTCTCCGCAGATTGCAACCCTTGCGACACCATCGATAGTCATCCGTATCAAATAAGACAAAGTGCCTCCAGAGGAAACGAACGGAATACCGACCCCAATGGTAGTCCTATCGACCAACTTGATATGCGCGCTAATTTAAGAGGATGGACAAAAACTTTTGTCGTTAAGAATTTACTTGGGATCCCCTCTTTCCCATATCTCTGGACTGTAAGTGGCAGAGGGCAATCAATGTCAGATACAGACGCACAGGAAGTATTTAGCGGTAGTATCCATGACCCCTCTCTTTCTCTCGGATGTAAACTAGCTGATATAAAAGAGCGATGGAGAGTAGGATATTTTGTCGTTTATTCTGACTGGTCTGCGACAACGACTACACTTCACCCCAAGTTAAAAGAAAAAGGTTATTATCCGGCTGAAATGTATTATGAGAAACAAGAGATTAACTACTGGGGGGGTAAGGTTTTGAGACAAGGAAAAGTAAAAAAATTAAGGAAGGACTTTCGTCTAAGAGCCGACAGCCCAAGTACTCGTTATTTTAAACTATGCGGAGAAAATGAAAGATTGTTAGAAAGACCTATTGTTTATGGGGGTGTTTCCAGATGGGTTGAAAAGGAGAAGAATATTCATGATTGCACCTTTCCTGATCAGCCTATCCTGCATTTGTTTCCGGTCGAGGCTTGTCGATGGATCGACCGACTGGTCGTGAAGGAGAGAAGGGCCAAGCTGCCGTCTGAACTAGATTAAACAACGATAAAAACCCATCATCAGTATGCGTATGTCTCGACCTTTTTTAACCATCATCGGGCTTTTTGGTATCGTGTTGCTCGCTGTTTTCACCTTGAAAAATTTTCGTGACGAGACTCAACGGAGCCTTGTGGTTCCGGGTGAGGATCTGAAAATTACCGACGCTCATCCTGAGGCAAAAGGTAGTGCGGTTGCGAAATCCATTTTATCAGGCATTGAATCACAGCGTTTGGCAAAAACCGATCTGGAAAGGCGTCATCGGGCGCATCACGAAGCGCTGATTCAAAAGCGGGCGATCGAAGAGCAGCTGAAGGCAAAAGAGGCCGCTTATTGGGAAAGCAGACAGGCGTGGATGAACCAATTTCCATTTGAACCCGTTTACCATCCAGAAGTCACTTTTGACTCGGAGGTGTATGATATGATGAGTGAAGGCAAAGAAATTGCGGATGAAGATCGTCCTGCATTTTTTGAAATGGCAGATTTGGTTGAAAAACATGGTTTCCTTGCGGCTTTCTACAATAACCCATCTCGTTATTCGCCCGCTTTTGAAAAGATACACAAGATTTTAACCGAAGAACGTTTATCCCCGGATCCGCATATCTGGGGTTGGATTTTCACTAACATGGCAGATTATCACAAGGCTTCATTTCACGACCCGGACGAATCATGGCCGATGGACCCGAATATAAAATGGGGATATGAAATGGATTCAAATTGGGAATCGATCGTGGCAAACCTCCTAGATGGGTTCATTGAAGAGGGAAATTCAAAAGTCCCAATGACTCTTGAGCAAGCTACAGCCATTAGAAAAAGACTCATCAATGAAATACCCTACGATGTTTTCTTGAACGCGGGACGGCTCGAGCTTTTCACCTACAATGCGATCTACGAAGACATGCTGGAAGCAGGGGATCCCCTGTTGATCAAGTAATGCTTACCAATCAAGT
>JBDQII010000254.1:0-7386 GCA_040264395.1 Verrucomicrobiota bacterium | reverse complement strand
TGCGGTACCAGCGTTTGTGCGCCGAGTCGTTCATCTTTTTTCACCGGATTGCATACTGGACATTGTCCTGTGCGTGGAAATTATGAAGTCCCGCCTGAAGGGCAGCTGCCTCTGCCCGACGCCACGGTTACCATTGCCGAGGTGGCGAAATCCGCGGGATATGCCACGGCTACTTTTGGTAAATGGGGGATGGGTTTTTTCGATACCAGCGGGAGCCCCAGTAATCAAGGAGTCGATCATTTTTTCGGCTACAATTGTCAGCGGCATGCTCATTCATACTTTCCCACCTATCTTTATGATGACGCACAACCCTTCATACTTCCCGGTAACGACGGTCAGGGGAGCGGTGAAACTTACGCGCAGGAACTGATTCAGGACGACATGATCCAATGGGTTCGAGATCATGCTCAAGAGCCTTTCTTGTTATTTTATGCCATCACACTGCCTCATGGGCGTCATGAAATCGACGATTATGGTATTTATGAGGACATGCCCTGGTCGGACAAACAAAAGGCCTACGCTGCTCAAGTGACGCGTATTGATTCGGATGTTGGCGAGCTGGTTGACACGTTACGGTTGATGGACATTGATGAAGATACCGTCATTATTTTCTCAGGTGACAATGGTTCGTCCTTCAATCCTACTTCCGAGATTGGTAAGCGGTTTGATCAGGCAAGTAACGGTCTACGCGGCTTCAAGCGTGGCATGTACGAGGGGGCCTTGCGTCAGGCGGCCTTTGCATGGTGGCCGGGAACAATTCCCTCCGGTCGCGTGGATAATCAGCCGTGGGCTTTCTGGGATCTGATGCCGACCTTTGTCGAACTGAGCGGAGCAAATCCTCCCGAAGGCTATGAGACAGACGGAAAATCATTGGTCTCCTATCTGAAAGGTGGTGATGCGCCTGCCCGTGATTATTTTTACTGGGAACTGCATCTTGGAAACAGACCCGTTCAGGCGGCTCGATTCGGTCAATGGAAAGCTATCAGAAATGGTATCGACAGACCCATTCAAATTTATGACCTCAGCCACGATGCCGCTGAATCCAACAATCTGGCCGAATCAAAACCTGATATGGTAACAAAAGCGAAGGCTATCTTTAAAGAAGCTCACCGTCCGGACCCTCATTGGCCACTTGACCGACGGACGGCAGAGCATATTGATCAGGCCAGAAGAGCCTGGGAAATAAAAAAGTGGCGTGACCAAAATCACTGGATACCCGAAGATGCCATCAAGATGTCAGAATAATTTTCGTTTATGAAAAAAACAGCCGTTGTAATGTCAATTGTATGGGCTCTCTTGTGGGGGAGTTCAGGGGAAATATCTTCAGCTCAACCCAGGGGAAGTGGACCGCATGCGGTAGATATTGATCCTCCAGCCGCTTCCTCTGTCAGGTCGCAGAAAGTCGATCTTCCAGCCCAAGGTGAACGCATCGTTTTGATTGGGAATGGGCTCGCAGAACGAGACACCTGGTTCAGCCGAATCGAACCGGAACTGCATCTTCGATTTCCGGACCATGAACTTGTGTATCGCAACATGGCGCGGCCAGGCGATACTGCAGGCTTTCGCCCCCACGCCTCCCGTGGATCCCAGTGGGCTTTTCCCGGCGCTGAAAACTTTCATCCTGACCTGCAGCATCATGAAGGTATCGGTTTTTTTCCAACGCCCGATCAGTGGCTGCATTTTCTCAAAGCGGATACGGTGCTTGCTTTTTTTGGTTACAATGAATCGTTTGATGGAGAAGATGGTCTCGCTAAATACGAGGCCGAGCTGACCGCCTTTGTAAAGCATACCCTGTCCAAAGCCTACAATGGCAAACAAGCGCCACGTCTCGTACTGGTTTCTCCAATCGCCTTCGAAGATTTATCCGCCACGCGGAAGTTGCCTGACGGGGTAAAAGAAAATACCAATCTAGCGCTTTACACCCAGGCAATGCGGCGTGTGGCCAAGCAATATGGATTGACCTTCATTAACCTGTTCCATCGCAGCAGGGCGCTTTACGATAAACTTGATGAACCCTTCACCATCAATGGATTCGCTCCCACCGAAGAAGCATATCAAAAAATAGCCCGATGGTTGGCCACAGGGCTTTACGGCAAGGTCAAGCGGCAATCCAAGGCAGATCCTGACCTGGTGCAGCAGGCAGTGAAACAAAAGGATTGGATGTGGAACAATGATTACAATCTTGTGAACGGGGTGCATACCCATGGCAGGCGGTACAATCCATTCGGCCCTCAGAACTATCCTGATGAAATTCGGAAGACCCGTGAAATGACCAAGCTTCGCGATGATTTGATTCATCACATCGCTCAAGGTGAAAAAACAACATGGTCTGTTGATGATTCCCAGACGCACGCATTGTCCGCCGTTCCTACTAATTTCAACCCCAACGATTCCAGAGGTAAAATGGGAAGTTTTCGTTATCAGGATGGAGAGGAAGCGATCAAGGATTTAAAAATGGCTGAGGGATTTCAGGTTGAATTGTTTGCGTCTGAAAAAGAATTTCCCGACATGAGGAATCCAGTCCAAATGTCCTTCGACAACAAGGGGCGTTTATGGGTGGCAGTAATGCCAGCCTACCCTCACTGGAGACCCGGTGATTCCATGCCCAACGATAAACTGATTATCCTCGAAGACACAGACCATGACGGGCGTGCCGACAAGCAGACTACTTTTGCCGATGGTTTGCATTTGCCGATCGGATTTGAGATTGCCCCCGAGGGTGTTTACGTTTCACAGGAACCCAATCTTGTACGACTGGTGGATGAAGATCAGGATGATCGAGCCGATCGCCATGAAATCCTGTTGCATGGCTTTGATTCCCATGACACGCATCACGCGATATCTGCTTATTGCGCGGATGCATCGGGAGCCTTTTACATGGGGGAAGGACGGTTTCTCCACAGTCAGGTGGAGACTCCATATGGACCTCGCCGTTGCAACGATGGGGGTGTTTGGCGATTTGACCCGATCACCTTTCGACTGGAACGATATAGTCAATCGGATTACTCCAACCCTTGGGGAGTGGCATTTGATTATTGGGAACAATGCTACATAGCGGACGGTTCTCCCGGCAAGAGTTGGTGGGGATTGCCGGTGTCAGCCAAAATGCCTTATGGAATCGAAATTCCCAAATTTGATACCTTTACACCCAAACGCGCTCGTCCAACCTCGGGAACTGAATTCGTCAGTTCACGTCATTTTCCAGAGGATTGGCAGGGAGCTTTCATGATTTGCAACAGTATTGGATTTCTGGGGATCAGCGTGGCCACGGTTGAAGATGATGGAGCAGGGTATAAGGGGGCACTGATTGCGGACCTGATTTCTTCTACTGACCGTAATTTCCGTCCTGTAGACCTTGAGTTCGCGCCCGACGGTTCGCTGTATCTGGTGGACTGGCACAACACATTGATTGGTCACATGCAGCACAATGCGCGAGATCCGAATCGAGATCATGATCACGGTCGCATTTATCGAATCACGCATAAAACACGACCGCTCGTGCAGCCTGCTCAGATCGCGGGTGCGTCGATTCCACAATTGCTGGAAAATCTGAAACTGCCTGAATACAGAACCCGGTATCGTACACGTCGCGAACTTCGAGGGTATGATGCCTCTGAAGTGATTCCGGCCGTCAGGAATTGGATCGCATCACTAGACCGCAATGATCCAAGTTACGAGCATCACTTGTGTGAAGGCTTATGGGCCACCTGGGCACAACGTGAAGTGGATCTCAATATTCTCAGGCAGTGCCTGCACGCGCGATCATTTGAGGCACGCGCAGTAGCTGCCAGCGTGCTTCGCTTTGCCTTTCATGATATTCCCAACAGCATGAGTTTGCTTTTGCAGGCGGCTCACGACACTCACCCTCGAGTGAGACTTGAGGCTATTGTGGGTGCGTCATGGATGGATAATATGGACGGAGCGCGCATTGCGTTGGAAGCCCTGCGCTATCCATTTGATAAATGGACGGGGCCCGTTACACAAACCGTGCTCCAGCAAACCCTGGCAGACGATGTTCAAGCGCTCCTTGCGCGTAAAAAAGATCCATATCCCATCGAGCAAAACGAGCGTGCCAAACAGTTTCTGGCTGGTGACCTTGATTTGGGCAAGGGCCTGGAATCGGAAGCCGACAAACGTTATGGTCCAACGACCAGACTGAGCCCAACAGAACGCGAAGAATATGAATTGGGAAGGGAAGTGTTTCGACGTGATGCCCATTGCGCTACTTGCCATCAAACCAATGGAAAGGGAGTTCCCGGTATCTATCCTCCTCTGGAAATGACGGGTAATCCATGGCTGGAAGGCAGTGACGAGCGTCTGATTAAAGTGGTGCTCAAAGGACTCTGGGGCCCCATGAAACTAAAGGCCCAGATATTTGATCCAAGCAAAGGGGTGCCACCAATGCCTGGCTTCGCTTCGTTATTGAGCGATAAGGAAGTAGCTGCGGTGATTAACTATGCGAGGAATTCGTTTGGGAACAAAGGAGGATTCGTCAAACCTGAAAAAGTTGCCAGCGTTCGCCGTTCTGTTGCGAAACGACAAGATTTTTACCTGATCGAGGAGATTATGAAAGAACACCCGATCCAAGGTTGGCAAAAATGGAAAGATCTCGACTCAGGCTACGAAAGCTTTGAGTAAGGCGGAGCGGAGTGTGATTCGCCATAATACAGTCTTCAATCGCTTTTTTTTGGCAACTGAAAGCAGGTTGTGTGGTGAATTGATATCAATTTTCCCGAACGAGGATCTTTGTGATCCTCGTTGATTTCTTAGATGGCCTTCATCTTCCAAAAAGACTTAATGACGGCAGAACCTGAATCCACACCTTGCAACTATTTTTCAAGGAGACGGTAAAACCTTTGACGAATCTGAGTGTCTATGGGGATGTGGATGGGCATGAGTCCCCCTTGGTCGATCTCAAATGTTTCCAATGTATTCCATTCTTGCGAAATCAAATCATTTGTAAATTGGATTTCATAAATCTTGTTGTCGAGAGCCTCAAAAGAGAATTGTGCGGTCCCGTCTTGTCCGATTCCAGTGAAACTTAATCTCGGTGTTGGAGCGATGGTAAGATCGAAAGATACCTCGTCAGTCAGGGCGGGGGATTGGTTGTCGCTGACGGTGATTCTGATCCCGAATGTCCCAGCTGCCGTGGGTGTCCCTGAAATGATTCCTGTGTATTGGCCTATTGTTAGACCTGTTGGCAATCCCTCTGCTTCATAGGAAAGCGACTGGCTTGGTAAATCCGGGTCGCTTGCGTTGATGTGCAAGGTAAGGGGAACCATGAGTGTCCAGCTGAAATGATTCAATTCAGGAATTACCGGAGCTTGGTTATCCTGCAAATCTGGCAATGTTCCAGGTGTTCCATCATTGCGTGAGGCTATCCACATATATGGATCATTTCCGTAGGTAGCCATTGGTGCACGTTCAAGGCTTGAACCCAGTCCATCGGCTTCGATTGGCCAGGGGTTGGTGGGCTCATAACGTACTTGATCTACGATGTACAGAGGGATCGTTCCGTCCAATTCAGGGGTGCCTGGTTTTCTTAAGCGGACTAATTCACCTGCGTTGTTCAGTGCACCTGACCAGGGGCCGAAGATTTGTAAGGATGGGTTTAATCCAAGTTGAGATCTGAATGCTTCTGGCTCGATCCCGGAAATTAAAATGACTTCACCTGCTTTCACTCTGGCTCCTGATGGGAAATCCAGATCAATACCTCCTGATAACTTCCACACATTTTGCAGACGCAAAATGTCGTGCAACAAAACTGTTTCTGAAGTGATATTTGTCAGTTCCACATATTCAAGACCTTTGATTGTCGGGTGATACATGATTTCACTGATAACAACAGGGCCGATGGCAGGTGAGGCATTTTGGGCTCCGGCAGTTTCTTTTTCTAATCGAGTGAAATCGGTGGTGCCATCAGTACGTGTGTATCGGCCGTAAATGGATTCTTGGTCTGTGGCTGGAATGTGTACGCTATCCACGAACCGAATGATTTCTCCGTCCTCTGCTATCGTCATTACAATAGCAGATCCCAGTTCACTCAATGCGAATCCGAGTTCGACCTCATGCAATACTAGATAACTTTCTGAGGGTATGATGTTGTTCTCTCCGAGTGCAAATCGAAACGGCGTTTCAAATTGATCAGACAAAAAGTAATTTTTTAGAGAGATGGGGACTTGGCCTTTGTTATGTAGTTCAATCCAGTCCACGCCGATGTTGCTGTGAGCAAGGGCTTCATTGATAACGGCGGATGGTCGGTCAACATCAATGCGACCGGGTGAACCATGAAACAACGAGCTGGCTTGCCAGTGAGCAGACCGATTAAGTATCTCGTGAAATTCAGAAATATTTTCGTATTCAAAAAATGGATCACGCGTCTCCAAGGAACTGCCCAGTCCGTCTGATCTTCTCGGCCATGAACCCGAATTATCGTACCTTACGGATGTCAGGATCGTTTCGTCGATGCCCGTTAACTCAATACGCTCACCGGCATCATCGAGCCGTCCAGACCACTCACCAGCGACCACGATGTCGGGTGAATAATAAGTGCTTGCGGGATCCTGATAGCGATCAGCAAAAGGTTCCATTTTCTCCACAATCACCAACAATTCGCCAGCAGCAAGTATAGATCCTCGAGGAAACAGAAATTCGATGCCTCCACCGATACGAAGATTAGAGAGATCTTTTGTTTGCTTGCTTCGGTTGAGGATTTCGATGAATTCAAAATCGTCGGAACCTTTAGGGTTGTAGTGAATTTCAGAGATGAGAAGGTCTCCAGGCATGGGAGGCTGAGGTTCATCTGTCAGGAATTGGGCTTCTGTCAATGCACTCCAATTGCGTCCATCAAAACTTCTCAGTTTCACGATCGACTGTTCCTTTAGCGCCAGACTGAGAATGGCTTCATTTCCGCTTGCTTCCAGCCAGGCATCGAATCTCAAGTCGGAGCTGGTTGGAGATGTTTGGTGTACTTCTGCCGCCAGAACGTTGTTTCCTGCTCGTAGTAAATGCAGTGGAACATTGAAATTCCTCTCGGCAGATTCCTCTCCACCACCCGCTGCGGAAAGAGCACGTGTATCGTAGGATATTTCTCCTGCAGGCAAGTTGTCGCGTGCAATTTCGGTTCCGTTAAAATAAATCACCGCCCCATCGTCCCTGATCAATTTGAGCGTTAATTTTTTAATTTCTGATTTATCTCTTACTCTGAATGAACGACGGAAATAATAAGAAATGTTTTTTTGGTTGGAATCACCACCGTAATCGAGCGTTGTATTCATTTCAGGATCACCATATCCCAAAGGAGCTTGCCCCTCTTTCCATGCGTTATGATTAAAATCGTTGGATTGCCAGCCATTTTCAGGAGCTCGCCCTATATCCAGATAACGC
>JBDQII010000253.1:0-7441 GCA_040264395.1 Verrucomicrobiota bacterium | reverse complement strand
TGCACAGGCAATCGATCTGGTGAAATATCGTTTCCGATCATCAAGGCCATGGCTTGCGCGACAAGGTGATGGTCAAAGGCCGGGCGATTTGAGCCGTCTTCCGTATGAACCACTCGAAACTGATACTTTCCATCTTCCAGAGAACGCTTGTAGTGAAATTGTGCGCCTTGATCGAACCATTGAGGCCTGACCGAATCCTGCGTCACCTTGCCCCGAAAGGATTTACCTACGGAAAGTGCCTCTTCCACCGACGAAGGAAGCCTGTTGTCAGGATTCGATTGAAGCTGAGCCTCAGGTTTGGCATGCACCGGTTCTTGACGATGATAAAATTTCCAGTCGGGACGATAATCAGTCGTGAGTGGCGTCTGCATCAAACTGGCCCGTATCATGTCAATTGGTATGGCATTTTCACGGAGGATTGCGTCGTGAAATGCTTTGGCTGTCATTTGATTGGATTCGACCAATTCACGATACATGGAGCGAATCTGCAGTCCACCCAGCATGTAGGCGGCCTGATAAAGGGGTATGTAGCCTCCTTGAATGGACCGTCGAACCTCCGCGATTGCGTTGCGACGTTCATGCCCCACGTTGCTGACAAGAAATTCAATTGCCTCCTGAGCGCTCATGGTTCCCAGATGAAAACTAAGGGAAAAGATAATCCTGGCACATCGATGCGATCGCCAGAAAAGCATACCGATTCGATCTTCGGGAGAGTCGTAAAATTCTAGATCCCAGAGAAGCATTTCCCAGTAAAGCGCCCAGCCCTCTACCAAGAACGGGGTTCGAAACAAAGCACGATGTGTCCGATGGCGCTCAGCCATGTAGAGCTGCAAATGATGGCCGGGAATCAGTTCATGATGAACCGTTGCTTTTGAGAAATGCACGTTATTTCCGCGCATACTCATCAGTTTGTCCTCATGTTCCATGCTTTCTGTTGGAAAGGAAACAGAGATAACCTCACCTCCGGTGAAGTATGGATTCACTCTTTGACGCTCTGCCGTCATCATTCGCATGCGCCAGACCTCTTTCGCGAGAGGCGGGATTGACAACAAATCACGCTGCTCAAGGAAATCAACGGCCTCATGAGCCAGCCTTTTGATTAATTGAGGTTGCTCACCGGGGGCAACATATCTGGATTTCACAAAATCGTAAGCAGCCCGCCAATCGTCTCCGTAGCCCAGATCCCTTGCCGCTCGTTGACGCTCACGATCACACCAGGCAAATTCGGCCTGAGCTATTTCAAGCAATTCCTCCGGTGTATACGTTACCATCTCGTGATCCAAAGCATCCAAAAGAGCCTCTCTACCCACAGGATCTCCCAACAGAGGCGGATCTTGACCCTGAACGAAGCCTGCGACCTCATGACGAATAAAATCTGCATAATCTTTCAATGCCTTGACGGTTGCTTCATGGGGGGACCGAACCCACCAGGTAAAAGAAGGATGATAGCCGGCATAAAACTGATACCATTCCTCAAGCATCTTGCTGTAAAGATCGATCGTCTGAGCAAGTCTCCCCCCCAACACTGGGGTGAGTGAAGAATCTGATGACTCCAATGAGGCTCGCACCTTCTCGTGGGATTGAGCCACCTGTGATTTCAACGCATGCATCACTGTTGCCGTTTCTTCTGCTTCGATGGGTTCTACTCGCTGACGCGCCTCAGCCAACTCGAGTATGGATGCACCAAATGGCAACCACTCCTTGATTTCAGCATATCGTATCCGGCCTTGATCAAGTTGCCGCGAGGCAAATTTCAATTGATTCCGCAGCAGTATATAATCAATACGTTCTTGCTGAGCTAGTTGCTGAAATTCAGTCGCAATAAGAGAAGTTGAGTATTCCTGAATCAATTCTTGCAATCGATCATGACGTGTCTCTGACATTTCCCAGGGGTGATACCGTTGGATCACTTTGAGATCTTTGGTGTAGGCCTCGATCAAACCACGGACGGGAGGCAAGGAAGCATCAACATCCACTGAAGATGCTTTGTCCGCTAGAATGAATAGCGGCAACAAACAACAGCCCGAGAGCCATGAACCAAGACGAATCAACCTACCTGCTTGGGGAAGAAAAAGGTGGCACATACACACAAAATAACTCAGAGCCAAAGAGTTGAGAAGCCCGTTTTTATAAGCTCGACAGATGACCGACCGTGAGTTAGTGTGGTTTCAATAGTGTTGAGAAACATTGTAGCAATTCTAATATGAAATTAATCAATCAAAAAATAGGAAAGCTCAGGTCCAAAAAAGGATTTACCCTCATTGAGCTTCTGGTGGTGATCGCCATCATTGCCATACTCGCAGGCATGTTGTTGCCAGCTTTGAGCAAGGCCAAAACAAAAGCTCAGGGCATCAGTTGCATGAATAACCTAAAGCAGCTTGGTCTCGCTTGGTTCATGTATGCGGGTGACAATGAGGGAGGTCTTGTTTCATCACTTGGAACCGTCAACAGAAGACCGGCATGGATCGAAGGCAGTCTCAACTACAATGGTGGCAACCGTGCCAACTGGGATGTCACCATGCACATTGAGAAAGGCCCTCTTTTCACCTACGCGGGAAGCAGTGCAAAAATCTTCAAGTGCCCGTCGGACAAGGCAAATGTCAAGGTTGGAGGTGAAATTCGCCCAAGGGTACGCAGTAACTCGATGAGTCAGGCTTTTGACAACGGAAGCTGGCTACCCGGCTCCATGTATCGTACCTTTGGAAAGGAATCCGACCTCATCGACCCGGGCCCGTCCATGACCTGGATATTAATTGATGAGCATCCCGGTAGTATCAACGACGCTGCCTTCGCGGTCCAAATGCAGCAGGCCAGTACGTTGAGCCAGGCGAGAATCATCGATTTCCCCGCCAGCTACCACAACGGAGCGTGCGGACTTGCTTTTGCCGATGGCCACTCAGAAATCAAAAAGTGGGTTGACAACCGCACTGTTCAACCAGCCAATTTTGGCAAACAACTTCCAGCCTTGAATGTAGCCTCACCCAATAACAGGGATGTTCTTTGGATGTCAGAGCGCACATCATCCTTGAAACCAGGTAGAACCCGCTAGTAGTTTCAAAAACAATTGAATCTAATTACCTGAGGAGCGCTCGCTTCTCAGGTTTTTTTTTTGCGCACTGAAGTGCCTATAAGTCATTCAGAAACGCGATGGCCCATATCGTCGCGGCATTGCATTCACTGTAAGGCGTCATCCTGCAAAAAAGTGATGCATGACCGTCAGTTTCACTTCCTTTAGGACTGTTGCTTATTGCTCGAGGAGAAGCCGCATTGCCTGACCAAAAGCAGAGCCTATCTGAGCGAAGAACCATGGACTACCAAGGTAATGGTAAGGGCGGTCATCGCCAAATTGACGCCATTTATCTACATTTTTCTTCCAGCTCCCTGGGCCGTAGTAAATGGCATCAGCGTCCATGTCCCAAAATGGTGCAGTACGTATGCAAACGACCTTCCCATCAAAGTCACTGACTTGCGCTGCATCCCATTGAGCTTTACGAATGACCGCGTGATTGTTTGGTTTGCCATCTTTGTCAGTCGGGTAAGCTCCTTTTTTATCGCCGTCGTGTCCATTTTGGCCAATCACAACAGGTAAATCAGGAACATTGAGATCCTTTCGAATATCTCGTATGAGCGCAGTAAGGTTGGATTCATATCCCTTACGATAATTTTCGTCGAAAAGATCGTTCCAGCCCTGAAACCAGACCATTCCTTTTATTTCATAACCTTGCTCCTGATAGTCCGGATGATTTTTTTGCAGTTGTGACAATGACTGCTTAATTTCATCAACCATCAAGTCGTAAAAAACACCGTATGTTTCAAGTATTTCATCCACCGTTTTCTTCTCGCGAACAGCCAAAGCCTTGATTTTCTTATTTGTGTTACGAAGGCTGGGGGGAAGGAATTCCCGACCAAGAGCTTTCCCCCCCCATGCTGTTTTAATCAGTAGAACGGGCTCTTCAAACAAATCCCCCATCATTTGGCCAAAGTTGAATTCAGGACCGAAACAGTCTCGGTTTGGACTATACCCAACTTTTAAATTCCCATGTTGCTCATGAAAATCCACCCACACATCCTTTCGCTCAGCCCAGGCATACTCAGGTTGCCGAGAGTTTTTAGCCAAGGATGAGTGCAGCGTTTTCAAAAATGCTTCATCATCCCCGTCTTTAATGAAACGCAGGTATCGTTCACGGTATTTTGCTTGTCCTAACTGCCATGATAGCGGCCTGGGAAAACCCTTGCCTTCCATGTTGGATTGGCCGGCAAGGATAAAAACCTGAACCGGACCCTTGGGCTCCCCTGTTACCTGCTCAAGGGAGCAAAGACCAAGAAATACAAAAATTGAGTTCAAGAACAAAGAGGCGCATACTTTTTTTGCAACATGCATGGTCTGGATTATTTTTAAGTTGTATGGGTAATACAACAAGACACTTATTTTCTCTGTTCAGGGGATCGGGCGTCTGAAAGCCGCAGATTTTGTTCGCGACGCATTTTGAATTGCCGTGAAAGTTGAATCGCTTTTTCACGATCATCTGAATCATAATCCCAGAATGCCTGAACAACTTTTTCGCATTCAGGATAGTGACTTCCATCATCCCCCACATGTTGTCTCAAGGCAGCAAATTGCTTTTTCAAGTCATCACGGATCTGACGATAGGCAGGGTGATCATAGACGTTGTTGAGTTCACTGGGATCCTGTTCCAAATCATATAGCTCCCAGGCCGGTGGCGTTTGATTGCCACCATTGTAGTCACAGCCATAAAAGAAAATCAGTTTATGTTTTTTCGTGCGAATAGCCATTTCACCCGGATTGTCATGATGGGCCATGTGCATCCAATAACGATAGTAGGCAGCCTTTTTCCATCCTTGTGGCTCTTCCCCCCCACTTTCGCATATCGCCTTGAAGGAACGTCCCTGCATGGTTGCAGGCAACTCCATGCCGGCGAAATCCAGCATCATGGCTGGAAAGTCGACATTTTCGATGATGGCATCACTGCGCTTACCAGCAGGAATGGATTTCGGATACCTTACGATGAGCGGCATGCGCATGGACGGATCATAGGCCCAGCGTTTGTCCTGATAATCATTCTCTCCCAGCCAAAAACCTTGATCTCCGGTGTAGATAATGACGGTATTATCATAGAGTCCCTCAGCTTTGAGGTAATCAAACAGGCGGCGAAGATTATCATCCACACCTTTCACACAACGTAGATATTTTTTAAGGTACGCCTGATAGGCGAGTCGCGTTGTTTCACGCTCACTCATCGTTTCTACATTATAATTCAATGGAAATTCCTCTGGAAACCTCTTCTTCAAATCAACCGCATAGGAGCGACGAGGATTGCGTTTACCAATGGAGGTCCCAATGTGAGGCATCAACTCATCCTCATGACCGCGCGTGGCAAGAGAGCCAAAGGATGCAGGCACATCATAAAGCGTCTCCGGTTCGGGTATTTCAACATCGGCCAGATAAGATTGGTATCGTTTGGCATTTTCAAAGAAATCATGCGGTGCTTTGAATTGATGACAGACAAAAAACGGTGTGTCTGGATCACGCTCATTTTTGAACCAGTCAAGCGTGGAATCCGTGATCGCATCTGAAGAGTGTTGCCCTTCATGGACGACCACATTTTTGGGCCACGATTCCGCCCCCTTCACTCTGAATTCAGGATCGTTATATTTACCCTGGCGAGGGAGGACCTTATAGTAGTCAAAATTCGGTTCCAGCTTTAGGTGCCACTTGCCGATGATCGCTGTCTGGTATCCTGCTTTCCTCATTAGAACAGGCAATGTCTGACGTGCTGGTTTGATATGGCCACCCAGATCAAATACCCCATTCACGTGAGGGTATTGCCCCGTTATGATACACGCCCGGCTTGGAGTGCAAATAGCATTGACGCAAAAGGCGTTCTCAAAAACGATCCCCTCTTCAGCCAGGGAGTCGATGGTCGGTGTGGGATTGAGATCCTTTAACACTGTCGCATACGTTCCTATCGCTTGTGCGGTATGATCATCAGACATGATGAACAGGATATTGGGAGCAGATACCCTGCCGTGAACTTGGCACATCACTGCTGTGAATGAGAGCACCAGAATGAATAGATGTTTCATTGACTGATATTTAATTACAAACGCTTGGTCAGCCTAGGCTGCTGATGATACGAACTCACCTCAAAAAAAGTGGCTTGAGGTGACGCTCGTAAATATTTTCTGTCACATTTTTCCCTACAATCTCCTCATTCGCCTTCAATAAATTTAAATATCGATCCCCCGTCTGAGCTGCCACCTTGAACGAAATATGAATCAGTTGACGCACATTGTCATTGAAATCAGGATGGCCTTGTATGTGTCTCATGGCATTTGCCAACTGTTCCCCTGTCCAGGCATTGACTGTCTCAATGGAAGGAAGCCTGGATCGATCGATATCAATCACCGAAGCATAGGGCTCACAAAGTGAATCGACATTTTCCAGTGCGTATCCGTAAATTTCCTTGGCAAGCAACAAACCATCACCTCCTGCTTCGGATAATCCGATCATCTCTTCCAGCCAAGTTGTTCCTGCTGTTTTCAAATGGACCCCGGCTCCTGTTCTCTGGAGTGCTTTTCGAATGATGGGATAAAGGCTGAACTTGTCACTCCCACTATGTACACTCAATTTCAAATTTTCAGGAAGGCCATACTTTTCTATGGCAAAAGCAATGACTGCGAGATCATCATTAAATTCCTTTTCGAATTGTGCAAGATCCCCCACGTAATCCACCCCTTTGTTGAAACGACCGGTAAACTTCGGAGCGATGGTTTGAGCTGGAATACCTTCATCAGCAATGGCCGCAAGAATGATCAACAATTCAGGAGGGGTTTGCGGGGCATCTGTCTCATCCATGGAGATCTCTGCAATAAAATCATCGGCTTTGCGCTTGTCCAGAATGTAGCGATAGACATTACCGGCTTCCCTGACCGCAAGCAGGTATTGTTTGGCGACACGCTGCACTTCTTCCCGACTGATATCAAGAGGCTCATCCACACCCTCAATCGCAATGGAACCCACTAGCTCCGGATGCCGTTCTATGAAACTTTCAACGGTCTCTGCTGGAGTTTCCTGACCAATGAAGTCGGCAACATCGATGGTGAAAAAGTCAGAATGCGGGAGAAATCGATCCACGGTTTTGATTCCTATGTGATCTGCATCGACATGCCAGCCATTATTCCAGCCGAGAGAAGATACCGCTTGCTCGGCTGCGTTCATTACTGAAGCAGGCTCAGAGCCAATAAAGCTGTGCTCGCGATTGGACTTATTCCACACAGGCGCAACCTCCACGCCTTCGTTTAATAATAACAGGCACGCGTTCAATTGTGCTTTTGCCTGATGAGCAAAGCGATCTCCAACACCAATGGAATATTTTTCTAACTTCAACATAATTTTAAAATCGTTTGCCAGGCCTTTTGA
>JBDQII010000252.1:0-7448 GCA_040264395.1 Verrucomicrobiota bacterium | reverse complement strand
AGTGTTCCGCGATCGTTCAAAAGTAAGAGATTGCGCTCCGCTGTGGGATAAGCTCCCGGCTTGGAAAAACCTCCCACAAACAAATCGAGGTCGCCATCTCTATCAAAATCGGCAGCTGAGACCGAAGATCCAGAATAGCGCGTATCGGGGATCCTGGATGGGTCAGAGGTCAAACGTCCGGTGCCGTCATTCACGTAGAGTCTGTCTTGAAGCCATGCATGTCTGGGGGCGCATTCCACACCTCCTGAAACGACATAAAGGTCAAGGTCACCATCTCCTTCCAAATCAAAGAACAAAGCCCCCATGTCCTCGTGATTGATATGTGCTCTGAACGGAGTCGAAATCCTCTTGGGAGGGGAGTTTTGGTATCGCATCAAAAGATACCCGGTTTGACCAGCTGCACCTCCCATGAAAATATCTTCCGTTCCATTGGCGTCAACATCGCCCACTGCCAGCCCGGGGCCCGATTGGGATACTTTCCAGGGAATCAGGGGTTGAGTCTGATAATCGTCATGATCCCTTTCAGAATGTTTGACGGTGATACCCAGTGGGATACCCTGGAAATGGGTGGGCAATGGATCGGACTTTACCATGCGTTCTTTGTCCGTATCGGGCTCGTTAATAGTGACGAGATGTCCCGTGGGCAGATTTTCTATTTCCTGTATCACTCCAGATGGCCAATGAATTATTGTTTTCTGAACTTGTGATTGATCCTTCAATCCAAAATGCAGAACAGGTTCATTGCTGGACATGAATCCCTGAGATAATCCAAGCGATCGGACTTGAAAAGAACCATCTTTCATGACGATTTTCACCTTTGCTCCGATACCCCAATGGTTACTGGTGCTTCCCTTCAATCGAATTGAGACCGATTGATGCGTGCTTTCGTTGTTGCGAAAAACTGAAACAGGCTCGTTAAAATTATGAACAATCAGATCCAGATCACCATCCCTGTCCAGATCACTGATGGCTGCTCCGAAACTGGCCGTGAGCTGTGTGATTCCCCAATCCTTGCCTACCTCTTTGAAATCGAGATTACCCGAGTTTTTGAAGATCAAATTTCTCTGTTTCAAAACGGCAGTCTGGCGCCACTGTTCGCTGTATCGACTCGTGATCGTTGCGGCAAGATCGCTGTTCATGAAATCCCGTGACATACCGTTAGAGACGAAGAGATCAATCATGCCATCGTTGTTGAAATCACCGAACTTGGGAGACCATGACCAATCCGTGTTGGCCATGCCCATCATGGAAGCAGCCTCAAACAGCCGCTCAGTACCGGTGCTCAGAAAGAGAGTGTTGCGCATGTATTGGCGTGGGTTCGCGTTTTTCATGAACCACTGTTCATCGCGCATGTCGCCCATACCAATCTTCCTGCTGTAATGGCTTGTACCTGACATGTCGGTTGCGAAAAGATCAATGAGCCCATCGTTATTGATGTCGGCAGTATCACACCCCATGGAAAACCAGGGAATGTGAGGGAGGGCAGAACGGGCAATTTCAGTAAAACTTCCATCTCGATTATTCCGATAGAGTTTATCTGAACCTTTATAGTCGTTGCTGACGTAAAGGTCTTGCCATCCATCATTATCAAAGTCCCACCAGGTTGCAGCGAGGCCAATGTCGAACCCGGAGATGCCGGCTTCTTCGCTGACATCCTTGAATCCCTCCATGCCGTCATTGCGATACAATTTGTCCCTGCCTCCCGCAATGATGAGTTCGATACGCCCCTTGCCTTTGTCCATCATCTGAAATATCTCCTCATATTCCGCGGTCATGGATGGCTTTCGATTCGCATCCATCTCAATGATCCTGCGTTGGAAAGTCTCAGCAGTGGTCTTGGGTAGGATATGCTTACCATTGACCTTCAACCGATGAGTGACCAAATATGCGTCCAGATCACCATCTCGATCATAATCGCAAAAGGCTGTCATCACACTTGCTGCACGGTGATCCAATCCGAATTGCGCGGCTTGTTCATCAAAAACTCCGTTGCCTTGGTTGATGTAGAGAAGATTGGGTGCGTTGTAGACGGCAACGAAAAGATCCAGATCGCCGTCATTGTCGATATCCACGAAAGTAGTTCCACCACTCCAACCCTTTCGGCCGCCAAGACCGGCTTTGTTGGTCATGTCCTCAAAGCGAAGATCACCAAGGTTGCGATAAAGTTTGTTTCCATGATCATAATGCGTAAAAAAAATATCAGGTAAACGGTCCCCATCGACATCTCCAATACAAACCCCTGAACCTGCGCCCTGATCTGTCAACATGTTGAATGGGGCTTTTTCAGGGAAACGGTATTTGAGGTCAATGCCTGTGGTTTCAGCCTTCAGTGATTCGAAAAGCGGTGCATTTGACAAGTGAGGTCTGGTTCTAAAGGGGAGGGCATCCGTGGTTCCCGCATCCACTGCGGCGATGCTCAGGAAAAGGGTCTGGATGCATGCCATGCCTCCGAAATTAAGTTTGATCTGTTGTAGGAGTGTCATGAATGTCTTGGCGCGAATGGAACAAGAGGTGATCAGGTGCTTATTTTGGGGCCATCTTAAAAGATTTATCCTGCAAATATTGAAATTGTCGTTCATTACAGCAAAACAAGATCAGAAATCAAAGGAAATTGGACTTGGGTTCCATGTAGATTCAAATGAGGGTAAACCTTTGCTTTTTCCTGAAAAACAGTTATCTCTGTAGTATTAAGTTATGGGATTGAACGAACGAGAAGAAACAACAAGTAATGTTTTAGGTACACCATTGCAATCCTGCTGTACAGATCCAGTCACGGGCTACTATCGCAACGGCAAATGCCACACCGGTCCTGGCGATCATGGTCTCCACGTGATATGTGTGGAAATGACAGATGCATTTCTGGAATTTGGTCGGCAGGGTGGGAATGATTTGATCACACCCAACCCGCAATACCAGTTTCCCGGATTGAAAGAGGGTGATCGCTGGTGTGTCTGCCTCAGTCGCTGGATGGAAGCATTGCAGGCAGGATGCCCCCCGCGCATCCTCCTCAAGTCCACCCATATTTCGGCGCTCGAGTTTGTCGACTTGGATGAACTGAAAAAGCACGCTCTGGACTGGGAAGAAGGCGAGGAGTCATGAACCGCAAAACAATCCTCAAACTGGCTATCGTCACGTTTCCATTTTTGCTGCTTCTCTTCTTTACATTCGCCGAAAAAATGGGGATTCGGGTGACTACCATTTTCAACAAGTAAGGGTCTCGCTCGTCTCGGCTGCACTTCTCGGATCGAAGAAATGACCCTTGTTTCGGGCTGTGAATGTGCTTTGCTCAAAAAAGACTAGCCAATCACAGCTGCGACATTTCCTGGATGAGAATAGATTCTATCGAGCCCTCGGTAGCGCTTGCATATTCGGCGAGATGACTGCTGTTCATGTGATCTTGCCAGAGTTCTCGGCTCTCCCAATTTTCGAAAAATAAGAAAAAAGCCGGATTTTGGTTGTCTTGATGCAGGTCATACTGAATGCAACCATCTTCTTTCAAAGTCGGCGCAATCAGCTTTTGTAGCTCCGCTTTTACCAGATCGATCTTGTCTGATTTGGCTTCGATGGTGGCAACAATGGTAAGTGCTTTGCTCATGTCATGGTCCTACCACGGCGACGGTTGAATTTTCAAGGTCGAATATCTTTTCCGCGGCTTTCTGCACATCTTCCAGACTCACGGCGCGAATAGCCGCGTCCTCTTCCAGAGGGTGTTGAAAGCCCAGCCCGTAAAGTTCATCTAGCGCACTGGCCATGGCCAGGTGGCCCAGGTCCTGCCGTGCGATCTGTTTTTGCCCCAACATCTTTGCTTTGGATCGATCTAATTCCTTCTGCGTGATACCCTCACTTTTGATTTTGTTTATTTGAATTTTGAATTCTTCCTTCACTTGTTCGACGTGTTCCGGAGAGGTGCCTGCATAAAATCCGAAGTAACCCCTCACTAAGCCTGGCATGTGCTGTGCGCCAACATAGTAGGCTAACCCCAGTTCATCTCGAATACGCATGAAGAGTCGAGATCCCAGATCGCTGCATGTTTCCTGCAACAAATCCAGTGCATGACGCTCCTTGTCGAAGAAAGTCGTTCCGGGAAAGCCGAAAACAACTACCGACTGTTTTTTGTCGCATGTCTCCGATAAAGCAAGGGTTTCAATACGCGTTTCTGATGACGACTGCGGCAATTCTATCCTTGATGACTCGCTGCTGTCTTCCCAGAGGTTTAACAGTTCTTTTTTTACCTGCTCAACATCAATGTCTCCAAAAATCGACAAGACCTGATTGCCTGGTTTTACGAGCCGTCCATGGTGTGACTTGATTTGCTCGATACTCAATGATTGGACAGATGATTCTTCACCCGCATTCGAAAGCCCATAGCCTTTTTCCCCGAACAATCCCTTCTTCATGAGTTTGAAACACCGGCCCAACAATTGATCCTTCTGCGCGCGTATACCAGCCATTTGCACCTGGCGTTCCCGCTCAATTTCAGTTGAGGGAAACGTAGGGAAGCGAAGGGTTTCCCGCAGGAGATCCAGTCCAAAATTCACATCCTGATTCAATACCTCAATGTTCAATCCAAAGCTGTTATTTCCTGCATACGCCTCGACACTGCCGCCAATCGCCTCGATGGCCTCCATTATCTCTCCAGCGGATCGCTTCGCCGTGCCTTTGAGGAGTCCCTGACTCATGAGTTGTGTGATGCCGCTGTCGGCATGGGACTCTTCAAGAACCCCCCCAAAAAACACCGAGCGAATCTCCACAAATGGCAATCGATCATCTTGTTTGAAAAGGACACGCATTCCATTGCCAGGCTCCCATTTTTCAATTTCGGTTCGATGGACATTGGCGGATTTTTGGAGCGAAACAGGGCTGCTGCCCTTGGGCAAAAGAGCAAAGGTGCTCCGGTTATCTGGGAACATGTATCTGTTCGCAACTTCGACTATTTTTTCAGCAGTGATGGATTGAACCTGACTCAAATACCGATTGGAAAAGCCGAGGTCTCTGGCTGCCATCCAGGCGCCGCCCAGATCTTGCGCTTGTCCCTGCATGGTTTTACGTGCCGCCAGAGTGGCAGAAGTAAACTGTTTGACGGCCTTGGCCACCTCGGAGGAGGTAACACCTTTTTCCCTGATACCTTGTAATTCCGCCTCGATGCTCTGAACGGCTTTCTCATACTGGCCGCCATCAAAGACAGCACTGATCCCAAACAATCCGGGGTTTCCTGGATTGTAAGTCCAGGCATCAATAGCATGAACGATACCTTGCTCTTCTCTGAGACTTCGGTACAAGCGCGAACTCCTTCCACCTCCCAGGATGATCGATAATGTCTCGAGGGCTGGCAGATCTTCGTGCCGGATGTCGGGGATATGCCACGACAAATGGGTGTGTCCCAGTTCAATCGATGATTCTTCCACTCTCTGACGGGGTGCCAGTTGAGGTGGTTCAGATGGAATAAATGCAGGGGGGAGGGGGCTGAATGGGGAATCTTTGTAGGCTGCGCTGATTTGATCTGTGATCTTTTTGATATCAATGTCACCCACCACGATGAAAAACTGATTCGATGGCGTGTACATTTTCCGGTAATAATCAAACACGTCCTCGCGGCTGATTCGGTTGAAAACATCCGGGTAGCCAATCACGGTATACCGGTAAGGAGAGTGCAGATAGGCAGTTTCAAAAAGCCCTCGTCCGGAACGACGCGCAGGGTCGTCATGATTCATGTCCATCTCTCGACGGATCACATCCAGCTCGCTGATGAGTTCGTCTTCCGGCAGTGAGGCATTTTGCATGATATCGCAGAGGATATCTACGGCAACATGTGTGCCTGAGGAGGGCGTGTTGATGTAATAAACGGTGCGATCGAAGGAGGTATAGGCATTCATGTAGCCTCCCGCCTCCTGAACTTCCTGGTCAATTCGGCCTTTTCCCCGAGTGCTGGTTCCCTTGAAGAGCATATGCTCCAGAACGTGAGAGAGTCCGGCACCCAGCCATTTGTCCTCATGAATACTTCCAGCCTCGCACCATGCTTGTACTGAAACAACCGGAGCACTTTTATCTTCCAGTAAAATAATTGTTAACCCGTTAGGCAGCGTGCACAGCTGTGCTCCTGAGGAATGTGAGGAAATAGAGTAATCGGACATGTAATAAATGTGATGGTAATCGAGTTAAGTTCTGAATCACCGGAATTGGCAGGTTGCCCCCGGAAAGCAAGGTCAAACCACTAGTTTCAGGATCGATCTTTCTGCTTCAGGCTTTTCTTTGGCTTTTCAGAGGAGAACTCGGGGAGTGTTCTTGGAAGGAATGGTTTTTTGAAAGCATCTTCAAAATTGTAAATAGACTTGAAATCAGCCCGTGTGTCTTCCTTGGTTTTCGATAATAATTTGTGGTCAACCATGTTGAAAACGATTTCGCCAAAATCCTCACAGCGCAACATTCCCCAGTCATACATCACGGTCAAAGCCATTGGGCCAAACTGCTCGAGAGCCAGGTCTCGAATGCCTTTGAGCAATTGTTCACCTGAAACGTGCTGGGGTTGTTTGCCTGATATTTTCTCTTTTTTGATTTGGCTCTGGGTATGGTCCAGAGCGTCCCGGAGGAAATAGTAGGCATCTGCCGCATACCTCTCATCGGATTGCGTTATCTGTTCAATAGTCTGGTCAAAGTCGAGCGTTTGCATATTCTAATCAAGGCGCGAGCTCTGTTTCGGACCGTTCCGGTGGATGACTCAAACGATAATGTTTTACGCCGTAACCAACCATCAGAAGGAACAGTATCCAGAATACCACCCATTGTTCTTTGTGGGTTAAAAATGCCACATCCATTCGTTAACCACAAATTCATGTTCTGACAATAAATACGTTTAAAAAAATACGATTTTTCAGATCATTGAACTCTGCGCGATTACTGGCATAATGACGCGAGATGCTATTTCAATTCAACATGCAATCCGGTCGCCCCATCAAGCCGGGCGCCAAGTGGAAGTGGTTACTGCTTTTTGTTGGTTTCCCGCTACTGGAATTGTGGTTGATTCTCAAACTGAGCGCCGTCATGGGGTGGGGAGCCACGATCTGGCTGATCCTGATGACAGGCTTCATGGGCGGAACGCTGGCTCATCGACAAGGTTTTACCACTCTGCAGAAAATTCAACTAGACATGGCTCAGGGACGCATGCCTGCGGGGGCACTCCTGGATGGCTTGCTGATTCTGGTTGCCGGCCTGCTGCTCATCACGCCAGGAATCATCACGGATCTGGTCGGGTTCAGTCTCCTGATTCCGCCCTTGCGTCGTCTGATAAGCGGTCGTGCAGCGGGTTGGGTTTCTCAACGTTTCAAGATGCCACAGCGCCATGTGAAACCTCAGACTGGATTGGATGATGATGATGTGATTGATGTCTAGACGGGGGACAAAACCGGGCAAAACGGATTTCCACAACAGCTCCTTCAACAATGAAACCTACT
>JBDQII010000251.1:0-7463 GCA_040264395.1 Verrucomicrobiota bacterium | reverse complement strand
GTATTAACCCAACGGAACGAGGTCTTGATTCAAAAATCAAAACTCTTCAGAAAAAAGTAGCTGAAGAGGTAAAAATAACGGAGGGGTATTTCTTAAGTTTTGAGGGAGAATTCAAAGCCCAGCAAGCAGCTACTCGGCGCATCATTTTTTTAAGTATCATCGTTTTTGTCATCATGGCTGGGCTACTTTATTCCTACTTTGGCTCTCCAGTCTTTGTTATTCAGGTTATCATGGATATCCCCCTAGCGCTGATCGGTGGACTATTGCTGACCTTTGTGATGACTCAGAATGTAAGCATTGCAACGCTGGTCGGATTCATTGCTGTCGCTGGAATTGCGGCAAGAAATAGTGTGATGCTCATTTCACACTACCTGCACCTGATGCGTCATGAGGATGAACCTTTCGGCCGTTCCATGATCGAACGCGGCACTTTGGAAAGACTTGTACCTGTGTTGATGACTGCCCTATCTGCGGGTATAGCTCTCATTCCTCTAGTCCTTGCTGCGGGGGAACCTGGAAAAGAAATCCTGCACCCGATCGCCATTGTGATCGTGGGAGGATTAATCACTTCAACATTGCTGGGTCTAGGGGTGACCCCTGCCATATTTTATGCATTTGGCGGGAGGCATGCCCGGAAAGTTGTTGAAAAGAAAGTCCCTGCTTCTGCCTAGCGTTGCACGTGGTAAGATGTTAGGAATTACTCAACATGATAACCAATCCATCTTTTTCTATTGTAGTCCCCTTGATTGCTGGCATATGCCTCCTGTCAGGCTGTGGTCCTGCCGAAAACTCACCTCAAACATCCTTGGAACAAACTCACGTAGCTACGAATCAAGGTTCAAGTAAATCTAAAGAACATACCCATGAAGACGGCGATGATCACCACCAGACCAAGATCCCAGGACCCAACGGAGGTCGTTTGGTTGTAGGTGTGAGCCCGCATTTTGAATTCCTTGTTCTGGCAAACAATCACGCACAAATTACTTTTGTCGGCGACGATATCAAACCCATCGCTCCTGTGGATATTCAAATCAAACTTACAGGCGGAGACAGATCTAATCCGATTGAAGTTACCTTCGAGAAAAAAGAGGATACTCTTGTCTCATCAGTCCCTATTCCCCAAGTTGATAATATGGCCGTGGTACTTCAGATTAACGGGGAAACAATGAAAGAAACTGTTTTTGAGAGGTTTCATTTGAATATGGAAACATGCCCAGACTGTGACCTCCATGAGTACGCTTGTATTTGCGCCCACGCAGAGCATGAACATTAATTGACTTCAGGGGAATAGTTGAGCCTACCCTCTTTCGAGGGGAGCATTTCTGATTTCGATATAAAAATAAAAAATGGTTTGGAAGCAGACTCAAACTCGTTTCTCTGGCATTCCCCGAGAAACTTTTTCATCAGATTTTCAGAACCTTTGACAAACCTATGCTGACCAGGCCGTATTGATGCCTGAACAACAACGACTGAAAGAACATTTTTCATGAGCTCGCCTGACAAATCAGAATACAAGACAGTGCACCTTTGGCAGGCCCTTATCCCTGTCGTGGCACTGATTGGATTGATTGCCATCAATCTTCTTAAATTTGAAGGAGAAGCACATATCCCACTCATTCTAGCTTCGTGCGTTGCCGCGCTGGTTGGATTAAGTTTGGGGCATTCATGGAAATCGATCGAAAAAGGTATCCTTGAAGGCATTCTCATTGGCATGAAAGCCATTTTGATTTTGTGCGTAATTGGCGTGATGATTGGAACATGGATCGCAGCTGGGGTTGTGCCTTTTATGATCTATTACGGGTTACAAATTTTATCCCCGGGAATTTTTCTTGTAGCAGCTTGTTTGATTTGTGCCGTTGTTTCCCTCGCGACAGGGAGCTCTTGGACCACAGCCAGCACAGTTGGGATTGCTCTGATGGGAGTGGCGACAGGCTTGAATATTCCTGCTCACATGGCGGCAGGGGCTGTGATTTCTGGCGCCTATTTTGGAGACAAGATGTCGCCTTTATCCGATTCGACCAACTTAGCTCCTGCCGTCGCAGGCTCCGAATTATTCGAACATATCCGGCACATGCTGTATACAACCTTACCGGCGTTGTTCATCGCTTTGATCCTGTATGGATTATTGGGTATGCGTGGATTTGAAGGTAGTATTCAAACAAGCCAGGTCACCGAAATTACTGAGGCCCTACAAACCCAATTCGATCTGAGTTTTCTTTTGATCCTTCCTCCATTGTTTGTCATAGGAATGGTATTTTTTCGTTGGCAAGCATTACCCGCACTTCTGCTGGCGGGCCTACTCGGTGGTGTACTTGCAATGGGAATCCAAGGCGAAAGTATCGGAAGCGTTTTTTCCATAGCACATTATGGTTATGTTTCGAAGACAGGTAATGAAGCTGTAGATGCGCTACTTTCACATGGCGGCTTAGATAGCATGATGAATACTATTTCATTAGTCCTGTGCGCCCTTAGCTTCGGGGGGATCATGGAAAGAACCGGACTGTTGCAAACTTTGGCGCAATCAATTCTTAATCTGGCTCGATCTACCGGATCATTAGTAGCGGCGACAGTTTGCACTTGTCTAGGCATGAACATACTGGCTCCTGATCAGTATTTATCCATTATTGTTCCCGGTCGCATGTATCGGGATGCTTACAGAGAGAGGGGACTTCATCCAAAAAATCTTTCACGAACACTTGAAGATGCTGGAACCTTAAGTTCACCACTAGTGGCATGGAATTCATGCGGGGCCTTCATGGCGGGAACGCTGGCGGTTTCCCCAATAGACTACCTTCCCTACGCTTTTCTTAACTTGTTTGCACCTGTGATTGGAATTTTCCTTGCCTATAAAGGGTGGACAATCGTTCGGCTTCCAAGTGCTGAAAGTTCGATCAACAGTCATTGAAAATGACTATTGGCCTAATTTTTGTTGGTTTGCGATTTCCATCTGCACAACCAAAGTCTCACGGAGTTTTTCTATTTTAACAGGCTTCAAAAGAAATTCATCCATACCTGCTTCAAAGGCAGATTGTTTTTCATTGTTTGAATTATCCGCCGTTAACGCAATGAGACGGGGCCGATCCTTACCTTCATAAAGTTTAATTAACTGTCTGGCTGTTTCAATTCCATCAAGACCGGGCATGTGTAAGTCCATCAATACAACGTCAAATGCTTCCTCTTCCAGTGCATCCAGGACTTCATGTCCATTATGAACGAATCGATTCGTGCATCCAAGATTATCAAGATAAAGCTTAGCCAGCTTGCAATTGACTGGGTGGTCTTCGGCAACCAGCACGTTGATTTGAAGTGGCTCAAACAAGGGCTTGGGTGAAGGAATTTCTTCTTTTTTGACGTCCTTCTTATTCCATTCGAGAGAGATGGTTGCTGCCTGCTCGATGAACTGCTCAATCAAAAAAGGTTTGGCAATGGAATATTTAAATTGTTTCAAAACATCCGTTGCCTGATGCCAGGCAAAAACGACAGGAGCTCTTTCCTGGAATCTTTTAAGCTTGTCCTCAACTTGAGCGCCTTCATTCAATTTCAGGAGCGCGTCTTGATCGATCAAGCAAACAGTATTACTTAGACTCTCCACACTTTCACTCTTGAGAAATTTTTTCACTGATGGATAACATTTCACTTCAATCCCGTGTGCTGAAAGATTTGATTGAAACCAAGACATGCCAACCTCATCTGGATCCACATAAATCACTTTCCCTTCGAAAGCAAAGATCTCTGAAGAAGCTTCGCTGACATGATTACAGGGAATGAGCGCAGTGAAGGTGGAACCTTTTTCCGGAATACTATCGACTTGAATCCCCCCCCCCATCGCCTGAATCAATCTCTTGCTGATGGCCAATCCTAAACCAGTGCCCTGATATCTTCGACTCGTCGAATAGTCCGCCTGATAAAAGGCTTCAAACAACCGGTCTTTTTGCTCCTGATCAATCCCAATACCTGTGTCCGCGACGGTCATTTCCAATTGTGCTGGATGCTTGTTATCAGATGCAATCTCTCGAAAATTGATGCTGACGTAACCTTTATCAGTGAACTTGATGGCATTGTTGAGCAGATTCGTCAATATTTGGGAAATTTTGCCTTCATCACCGACGATTTCAATCGGCAGCTGTGGATGCAATGTGGCATAGAGACGCAATTTTTTTTCGTTACATTTCTCACGAAGCAAAGCAAGTATTTGATGAAGACTTCGCCTTATTGAAAATGGTTTCTTCAGTAACTGAATCTGCCCGGCCTCGATTTGAGAGTAATTGAGAATATCTCCGATGATTAATAACAGGCTTTTCCCGCAATGATTGATAGAGACAACCCTTTCCCGTTGCTGAGCTGTCAGTGATTCCTGCTCCATCATGGAGGACATTCCAATGATAGCGCTGAGAGGCGTTCGAAGTTCATGACTCATGACCCCTAGAAAGTCGTTCTTGGACGCGTTTGCTTGTTCAGCCTTTTCAGCCATACTTTTAGCTTGTTCCAAAGCCAGACAAAGCTGCTTATTGAGTTGCTCGGCTCGGTCACGCTCCTGAACAACAGCAGCCTCATTTTGACGCTGCTCCCTGAGGTCGCGAATGTAAAGAGAGAGTAACCCCCCCCCCTCATTCAGTATGGGAACAACTGTGAATTCTAATGGAATCCTGCCTTCAGTTTGATGCTCTATCATGCACTGATATTTGACAAAACCGTTGTCATTCAAATTCAATGATCGATGAATGGACTCGAGTGAAAAGGACTCTTCATCTTCAGTTTCAGAATGAAATGCATTTTCAAATAAATTGGAGTGATCATTGGAATCACCAATAAAAAAACGTTTTGCAACCGGATTGGCAAAAAGAATTTTACCCTCGATGTCCGTAATCATAATCGAATCCCTCGAGGCTTTGACAATGGCTTCTGTTTGATTTTGCATGGAAACAATTGTTTTGAGGGCTTTTTCGAGGCGAGCATGCAAACGCTTCATCCCAATAACCATTGCAGAAAGCCCAACAAAAACATTCGACACCACATTCAAATAATAGAGCAAACTCGTCCATTCCGCATCCAGATCCCCCATTTGAACCGCGGCTGCAAACAGGATTTGAGAAAGTAAAATACAACCCAGAAGTAATTGATATGATTTCCAAGAAATCCATTGGCTTCGATAAAGCGTCCATGCTGGCATTAGGTTGAAGAGCAGGGGCAAGATAATCGCTATTTGTGAAACAACAAACTGACCCAAGCCCAATAGGCCAGCTACCAACAGCAACAAAAAGTATCCAAAAAAAACAACAGGGACCCACCACTTATGGGATGTTGGATTGTCGAGGCTCCTGATTGCTGACCAGAGCATTAATCCCTTGATGCATTGCAGATCGAACAAAAGTGCATATGAAAAATATCGCCATTCTTCAAATGAGAGCAAGAGAAGCATCAAAGTCGATAAGGCTTCAAAAGAAAACGCGATGGCACACCGCTTATAAAAACGGTCACTGAGTTGTCTGTAAAAGACGCGGAAACCTGCAACGAGGACCAAGTCAAAAAAGAAAACAAATAGAACTGCCAGAATATCCATTTTTCAAAACATATGTTGGCGACACAACACAGGTGGTTCAAATAACCTTCGGTACAGGCTATCCAAGCAATAACCGTCTCCTTTTATAGCTTCTGAGAATCCGTTTTGATGAATTAACATAATGTTCACCATCAGACACGCTTGAGAAACGTGCGCCAAATGGAGTCGTCTTTACAGACTGCATGAATACAGAGCTGGTTGTCAATCTGTGTTATCCTACGATCTTCCAAGGTTTTATCGGTTATGAATGAATGGTAATAATGCTCCATTACCTGGATTCCTTTCGGATCACAATTGATTAATGACGTTAAAGCTGTTGACATCTTTTGATGATTTCATATTCAAACATTTCATGGGGACTCTGGACATGGATCCTTACATTAACAAGTACGCTTGTAGCTCAGGAGAATTGGCCAGCCTTTCGGGGTGAATCTGCACGTGGGATCTCGGGTGCCACTAACCTCCCCCTGTCCTGGAGCGAAAATCAAAATATTGCATGGAAAAAAGAAATCCCCGGTCGAGGCTGGTCTTCCCCTATTATCTGGAGCAATCAAGTTTTCATCACGACGGTGATCAGTAACGGCGAAGTGGAAGAACCCAAGAAAGGGCTCTATTTCGGAGGAGAACGTCCTGAACCGCCCAGGGATATGCATCGATGGATGGTTTTGTCCCTTGATACAAGGACGGGCAAAATCCTTTGGCAGACTCAGCTCAAGGAAGCACCCCCTTCCTCGACAGTTCATATCAAAAATACCTACGCATCAGAAACACCAGTTACCGATGGAAAACATCTATATGTCTATTTTGGCTACATGGGTTTGTACTGCCTCAATCTGGAGGGTGAAGTCATGTGGAAACATAATTGGGATCCATACAAAACAAGACATGGGTGGGGCACGTCCAGTTCACCCATTTTACACAAGGACAAGATAATCATCGTCAACGACAACGAGGAGGATTCCTACATCGCAGCGTTTGATAAGACAACGGGTAAATTGATATGGAAAACCAAAAGGAAAGAGCCTACCAATTTTTCTACTCCATTCATGTGGAAAAATAGCCTGCGCAATGAAATCATCACAACCGGAGTTGCAAAGACTCGCTCCTATGATTTGGAGGGGCAACCCCTTTGGGACTTTGAGGGGATGTCTACCATTTGTATCCCGACACCTTTTGCGGCTGGAGATCGTCTGTATGTTGCGGCGGGCTATGTCGGAGACAATGAACGTCCCAACAAACCGGTCTATGTAATTAAACCCGGCGGATCCGGAGACATTTCCCTGAAAAACGGAACTTCATCGAGTGAGTTCATTGAATGGATGCAACCCGAATCCTCACCTTACAATCCTTCCCCCATGCTCTACAAAGACCGGTTTTATGTGCTTTGGGACTTTGGTTTTTTCAGCAGCAGGCGAGCCCTTGACGGGGTGGAAGTTTATGAGAAACAACGTTTCAAACCCAGGGGCCGCGTTGGATTCACAGCTTCACCCTGGGCTTACCGGGATTATATTTTCTGTCTCAGCGAAGATGGCGATACCTATGTAGTAAAGGCGGGTGATTCTTTCGAAATATCACACGTCAACAGCCTGAACGAAATGTGTATGGCCACACCAGCAATGGCAAGTGGAAGACTTTTCATCAGGACCATGTCACAATTATATTGTATCGTGGAAACACCGAACAACCTGTAATCCATTCACCCATCAACGGGTTTCCGGCAAAAAGCAGTGAATGTATCCGCTGTCGGAACTGGCATAAATGCGTCCATTGATGGATGCTAGTCCCAGAACTTTGCCACTGACCGCACCTTCCCAGAGAAGGTCTCCAGTGTTGGCATCAAAAGCCCCCAGACCATCGCGCCCACCGGCGTAGAGAACATCGCCAGACAAAATGAGACTCAAAG
>JBDQII010000250.1:0-7511 GCA_040264395.1 Verrucomicrobiota bacterium | reverse complement strand
TATATGTAGCCAAAGGTGTCTGATTGTCAATCATTTTATATCCCAACTTTCGTTTTCAACGGCTTTATGGAACTGTTTTCGGTAACGGACTGTATCCCTATTTTTGTAAAAAAGTTTCCGTCGCCTAATATTAGCATGAGCAGCTTACGATAAGATCCTTGGATGATCACTCCATCGTAACAAGGTCAGCTTGCATCGATATCGCATATTTACGTTCTTGGCATTAGAGATAAGATAGCATTAAAATATGGGTAATTTCTTTCCTCCATAAATCATTAAGGGGAGACAGGGTTGTTTGTTTAATCTTCAAACTTTTCTCTCCTCATGCTTTCGGAGTTTGCATAACGGTTCAAACAACGTATCTCAGAAAAATATGTCTAAGAGAATTGGATTTGTCGGATTGGGTCGCATGGGAGCAAACATGGCTCTGCGACTCAAAGATTGTGGCTATAATTTATCAGCTGTTTTTGATGTCAACGAGGAAGTAGCAGCGGCGGCGGCTGATTCACTTAATGTTTTGCATTGTAAAAGACTTGATGAAGTCACTGCCAATTCCGATGTTATCATTACTGTTGTTTCTGATGATGCATCCATGAACCAGTTATTTAAAGTGACGGGTAATAGTTTGCTCAAAAATGCGAAAGGGCGGATATTCATCAACTGTGCAACCGTTAGTCCTTCCACGCACATCAAAGTGGAAGAGCGAGCTAAAAAAGCTGGTGCCAAATCATTGGAAGCATGCATGGCCTCCAGTATCACGCAAGCACGAGAGGGAACACTTTACCTCATGTGCGGCGGCGAGAAGCGAACCTATCAGCGAGTCAAGCCTCTACTGGAAAAACTGAGCGCAAGCATGCGCTATGTTGGCTCCGCTGGAAAAGCAGCAGAGGTCAAAGCTCTGGTCAACATGGTGATGAATATTAACACCGCTGGATTGGCTGAAGGATTAGGGCTTGGGGAAGCATTGGGGCACGATTTGGATATGCTTCGCGAGATCTTCTCGCAAACGGGAGCCAATTCCCGCGTGCTTGAGACAGATGGTGAAGACATGCAAAAGCGTGATCACGATTGCTATTTTTCGGCATCACACGCAGCCAAGGATTCAGGGATTGCCTTGAAACTTGGGAGATCAGCCAAATTAAAGCTTCCTCTTGCTGAGGCTACCATGGGGCAATATTCGAAATTGGAATCCATTGGTCTTGGGCACCTGGATAAATCAGGTGTAGCCGAGTTGACATTCCAAGGCCGTGGCCCTGCCAAATCGAAAAAAACTTCCCGGAAAAAACCCACCAAAAAGGCCTCCAAGGCCAGGCGCAAAGCGTAAAAAGCCCCAAGTTTCGGCATAAACGTCGTCGACACCGTAAAGTGACGGATGTTTTTGCCCCATGTAAATAATTTGGAGTGGTGATTGAATTTGTTGGGTGGCTAGCAATTTCCTTTCAAGGTTGTAAGTTACATTAATTATGTTTGTTCGTTTCCTTGTAAAAGAAATATTTATCAGCAATTTAATTATATTCTTTGAACTTGTCGCAGATCTTGGTCAGCGCTCGATACCGCTTGCTCCCATTGATAATCGTGTCTAGCTTTCTCCTATGAATTCTTATACTTCTCCGATTGGGGGGAAACCACCGGGTGGCCCTATTCCTCCCAGTGGATATTATCCGCCGCCGCGTCGCAGGTTCGGCCTGTGGTTGGTTGTATTGTTCTTGTTTGGTTTGCTCTTTCTCAGCATGTTGAGCAATTTGGGTTACTATCTGGAATCATCTTCTGGAGCTGGAGTGGGCTCCGGGGTTCGGCGGGTAATGGACGAAGCCGTCACCGAAAATAACGATTCTGAAAACAAAATCCTGATAGCTGACGTATCAGGAGTTATATCCAACCTGACTTTGGACCGCAGTGGTATGAGCATGGTCAGATGGATCGAGGAACAGCTCAAGCAGGCGAAGGATGATTATGCGATCAAGGCGGTCATCCTGAAAGTAGATTCACCTGGAGGCGAAGTGTTGGCGTCTGATCAGATTTACGAGAGAATACAGTCCTTTCAGGAATCTACCGGAAAACCAGTGATCGCCTCCATGGCAGGGTTGGCTGCTTCAGGTGGTTATTATATTTCGGCCCCATGTCGTTGGATTGTGGCGCACCCTTTGACCATTACGGGAAGTATCGGCGTGATCATGCACGGTTATAACTACCGCACATTGATGGACAAGGTCGGGGTTCAACCCAACGTTTTCAAAAGTGGGAGATTCAAGGATATGCTGAGTGGGGAAAAGCGGCCTCAAGAAGTTTCCGATGAAGAAAAAGCGATGGTGCAGGGGATGGTTGATTCAACTTTTCAGCGATTCAAGGAAGTTATTCTCAAAGGAAGAAACTGGTCTCAAGATCAAGACGGGGATGAAGGTCGCGCCCTTTCTCCAGCTTGGCAGGATTTTGCTGACGGTCGAATACTGTCGGGAGCCCAAGCTTATGAGCTTGGGTTTGTGGACGAACTAGGCAGTTTTGAAGTAGCCGTTGATCGGGCCAAATCCCTTGCTGGTATCGAAAATGCAAATTTGATTGCCTATGAGAAACCGTTTTCTTTGTCCTCATTCTTCCGTTTCATGGGCAAAACAAGTGCAGAAAACAAGGTGAAAGTCGACATAGGCCTTGATATTCCCCGGTTGGAAGCCGGGCGCTTGTATTTACTTTCTCCAACCTTCATTCAGTAACTCAGAACAGACTTCCATGGCAGCCAAAAAATCCAAACCCAAAAAAAACGTTTCCCCTGATGTATTGATCATTGCGGACAGTGATCACAATGCAGACATGCTTTATGCGACTGGCATGTTTGCCCCGGATCCATTCATTTACCTGCGCCGAAAGGGCAGGGAGTATTTGTGCATGAGTGACCTTGAATTCGATCGTGCGAAAAAGGAAGCACCGCATTGCGAAATCTTGTCACTTTCAAAGATTCAATCAGCCCTTCAACGGCAGGGAGTGCAGCACCCGGGCTGGGGTGAGGTTGCCTCTTGGATGCTCAAGAAGTATCGCATTAAATCCATACATGTTCCTGAATCCTTTCCTCTGCAAATGGCACGTCTGATAGGGGAACATTCCCCGGAAACGGTATTAAACCCAAGCGAAGTTTTTCCTGAACGATTGATCAAAACTCCCAGGGAAATCCGATACCTTCAAGAAGCACTTCGCATGACCGAGATTGGATTGCAAGTTGCAGTCCGTACGCTCAAGCAATCCAAAATCAATCGAAAGAAAATCCTGACCTTTCAGGGTAAGCCCCTCACCTCTGAAAAACTACGTGCAGTCATTCACACCGCTATTTGTCAGGAGGGGGGACTCGCGAGTAACACGATTGTTGCAGGAGGTAATCAGGCATGTGATCCACATAATCGCGGTTCGGGGATTCTCATGGCGCACCAAGCCATCATACTGGATATTTTTCCCCGAAGTGAGATTACTGGTTTTTTCGGTGACATGACTCGAACTGTTGTCAGAGGTAAGGCAAGTGATGGTGTGAAAAAGCAATATGCAGCCGTTCAGGAAGCTCAGCAGCATGCCATCAATATCACCAAAGACGGCGTTTCGGGCCTAGACGTTCACGAGGCAGTTGAAGGTGTGTTCAGAAAACATGATTTTCCGACCAAGCGAATTAATGGGCAAATGTCCGGTTTTTATCATGGTACCGGTCACGGTCTTGGGCTGGAGATTCACGAATGGCCAAGAATGGGTAAGACTTCAACGGACACTCTCAAATCAGGAAATGTCATGACGGTGGAACCAGGTTTGTATTATTATGATGTGGGAGGCGTCAGGCTGGAAGATGTGATCGTGGTGCGATCAGGTAAAGCTCGAGTCCTGACCTCCTTCGAAAAAGTATTGGAAATTTAACTCAATTCAATCCTAATTAATTTATGCGATTGACAGATCGGTCTAAGGAACTTTTTGCAGCTTCTCTGAAACATATTCCTGGAGGAGTCAATTCTCCCGTCAGGGCTTTTCGAGCCGTTGGAGGTGAACCATTCTTTGTGGATCGCGCAAAAGGCGCCCACATTTGGGATGTGGATGGCAACGATTACATTGATTACGTCGGTACCTGGGGGCCAGCCATCCTTGGGCATGCCCATCCGGGGATTATTCAAGCGGTTCAGTCTGCTGCGGAAAGGGGAACCAGTTTTGGGATTCCAAATCCTTATGAACCGCGAATGGCGGAGTTGATCAAGGAATTGTTTCCCAGTGTGGATAAAGTGCGTATGTGCAACTCTGGAACAGAGGCATGTATGAGTGCCATACGAGTGGCTCGAGGCTTTACTGGAAAAGACAAAATCATCAAATTTGATGGTTGCTACCATGGTCATTCAGACTCTCTGCTGGTCAAAGCTGGCTCAGGGGCTCTCACTTTCGGTAATCCTGACAGTGCCGGTGTTCCCAAAGAATTTACGCAACACACGATCGTGCTCCCTTACAATGACCTCGATGCCGTATGTCAAGTCATGGAGGCAAATCCTGGGCAAATTGCCGGTATCATCCTTGAGCCCGTTGTTGGGAATGCCGGATTGATTTTGCCGAAGGGTGGATTTCTAGAGGGCCTTCGTGAGGTGACGAATCAGCATGACTCATTGCTGATCTTTGACGAAGTCATGACTGGGTTTCGGGTTGCCCCAGGTGGGGCCCAGCAGCTTTTCAGCATCGTGCCGGATCTGACTTGTTTGGGCAAAATCATCGGTGGAGGCTTGCCGGTAGGCGCCTTTGGAGGGCGAGCAGATGTCATGGACTGTCTGGCACCTCTCGGGCCCGTGTATCAGGCCGGGACGTTGAGCGGGAACCCGTTAGCCATGGCGGCCGGAATCGTTGCTCTTGAGGCTTTGAAATCCGGTGAAGTACATCAAAGATTGGATCAATTGGGGGATCGATTGGAAAATGGTATGAAAAAAGCCGCTGAAAGAGCCAACCTGGATGTGACATTACAAAGATGTGGTTCCATGTTTTGCGGTTATTTTGGAGACCACCCGGTCATCAACCTCTCAGATGCGATGAAGTGTAATCGCGATTTATTCACGCGTTATTTCCATGGCATGCTGGAAAGATTTGTTTATGTGGCGCCTTCTCAATTTGAAACAGGGTTTCTTTCGGTGGCGCATTCTGAAGAGGACATTGACCGCACAATCGAAGCGGCTGAGCAGTCCATGAAAAGCATTAAGAATTAATAACATAACGTAGCCGTCTAGGATTTAACATTATGCGCATACTTGCTTTAGACCATGGAACAGTGAGGATCGGTGTTGCGGTTAGTGACGAGATGCAGATGATCGCACAACCGGTCGATTACGTTGCTGCCGAACCTCCGGAAAAAATCGTAAGCTATCTCCAAAATGAATGGGAAGGCAAATTGGAATTGATTCTGGTGGGAATGCCCAGAAATATGGATGGTAGTTATGGTCCTGCCGCTGAAAAAGTAAAAGTATTTATCGAAAAACTAAAACCGCAAATTTCAACACCCATCAAAACCTGGGACGAACGCCTCACCAGCGCGCAGGCAAACCGGGTTATGATTGAGGCAGACGTTCGCAGAGATAAAAGGAAACAAAAAGTGGATTCCATGTCAGCAGCAATTCTTCTTCAAAGTTATATCGATGGGTTTTCGGATGCTTCCGATTTCCTTGCTCCATAATTTTCCAAAACATCCTCTCCATGGACAATCTTCCGCTCATGCTAGGAGTCATTGCCTTGATATGGGCTGGGTGGTTTTCATGGCGTTATGCCTGGTGGCGCCCTACCATTGACTACAGTTACCCGCGGATCTTGATGTATCACATGGTTCGAGAACCTGTTCTTGGTGCTCGTTTCAATGGAATGCGAGTGGCTCCCGCTTTATTTGAAGCTCAGGTTGTCTGGTTAAAAGAAAATGGCTGGCAATTCTTTACGGTGGCAGAATTAATCGAAAACAAAGATCAGCTTCCTCGTAAAAGTGTTGCTATCACTTTTGATGATGGGTTTGCCGATAATGCTGAGAATGCTTTGTCCGTTCTTGAGGCAAATGATGCCAAAGGGACAGTCTATCTGGTAGTTGACAGGCATCAAAATGAGTGGTCGACACAAAAAAACGAGAAACATAACTCAGGGGAATTGAAACGGGAACCGAAATTGAGTGATAAGCAGGTTTCCGAAATGATCGACAGCGGATGCATCGAAATTGGTTCTCATACAATGACTCACCCAAACTTCGGTAAACTTACCATTGTTGAAAAGCGAGAGGAGCTTAAAAAAAGCAAGAAGATGCTGGAAACAAGATTTGAAATACCTGTCAAAACTTTTGCCTATCCCTTTGGTATATTGCAGGAGGAGGATCCAATCTTGGTAAAGGAATCTGGTTATTCAGGCGCTGTTACTACCGAATCAGGTGTTTTCGATCCCATCAAAGATAATTTTTATCTTATGAAGCGGATCAAGGTCAGTGGTAAAGAGGGGATGCTTGCCTTCAAGACGCGCATTCGTACTGGCTGGAGAGGTGCGAACAAGTGAAGTCTGGTATCCCATGATCGACTCTGCCTCATCTCACAATACTCCTTATTCGCTAAAACGATGCTTTGAAGCAATTCATAGCGGCCCATGGCGCTTTATTCAATTACGAGGTGAAGGGGACTTTGAGTCTTGGCGTAATGAAGAGGATGTTGACCTTCTGGGGTCCAGACATTCCGTGGATCTTCTGCTCGCCGAAGCAAAAACCTGGGTGTTGAAAGGTTGGTGTCATTTTCGAATTGTGTGTCGACGGGCAAGGAAAGTGGAACTATGCCTATATGCCATTGATGGTCGGGAAAATCTTGCCTTGGATCTATGGATACACATGCCCCAATTGGATCGAGGCCATCAATGGATTTCATTTGAAACGGCTAATGGTCCCACCAAAGATTCGGACAGCAGTATACTCAGATGGAGGATGGAAATTGAATTAGCTGTTTATATTCATCACTTGATCTGCAAAAAGAAGCGCTTGGGTTCCGCCAGGGTTCAGCAGCGATTAAGTCAATACCAGCGGCTATGCGAACATGAATGTAAGACAGAACTTGCCAGCGAACTTCTGCGGATTCGTAATCAACAAAGTATCTCAAGTGTATTTGAACTCCAAATGCTCCGGGTTTTGCAGAAAGAATTGAGCCCACAAAATTCTCAGTCTTATCGTTATGTTGATACTTTGTGGGAAAAAATATTTCTGAGTTCGCCTCGTCGAAAACACCTGATCAGTGTCATGGGATGCGATGGAGTCGGTAAAAGCTCTCTGATTGAATGTCTTGAGAGAATTTCCCCGGAATCGGTGAGAGCCTTCACAGGCAAGCATCTCTATCGTAAGAGTATTTTTTATAAATTGATGGTTATTTTCGTGCGTCCCCTGATGTTTCAAAATAGAGAGAAATTTGATGAAACATGGGCACCGTTTGTGTATCTGCGCGCTTGTTTGAAGCTTTATTATTTCGAGCTGCGAGTGAGGTCTGGGTTGATGCTCATCGACCGTAATATTC
>JBDQII010000249.1:0-7532 GCA_040264395.1 Verrucomicrobiota bacterium | reverse complement strand
GCTGTCGTCTGTGGTATCATACGTCACCGTGAATGAAGAAACTCCGTTCGGCACCAACATGGTGCCATCGGTTGTATTTAAAGTCACACCATTTGAAAAACTGACGTTAGTCACGCTCGAGTCATCACTATTGATATTGTATGCAAAGTAAGCGTTATCAGGCGCGCCGGATTCCAGTGTTACATTGTAAACAAGATTCTCTCCCTCGGTAATGTCACTGGCAGTTATGCCACTGATTTGAACAGAGGCATCAAGATAGTTGTTCAAAGTAGCCAAAAATGCATTGTCGGCGCTACCCTGAATAGTGCCATCCTCGGAATACGGATCAGCGAGATTGAGTCCCAGTATGCTGATATTCGAACTCACATTTTTAGTTCTCCCAACCTTAAGATTATAATTGCCTTTACTGGAAGATATGGTTGTGTTCGATTGACCTACGTCTGATATAAAAATACCAAATGAAACGACGGAGCCTCCGTCTTTGTCATTCCATACGATCGCTGCATCCAAAGTATAGATATTGTTATTATCCGTTATGATCTTTATCGAACCCTCAATATCATTTCCTTGAATATTGAAGTAGCCATTACCGTCGCTATCATCTTGGGAAAAGGTCAACCTACTGATTCCCAGCGTACCAAAGCTTTTAACTGAATTGTTCTTTTGTGCATTGTTACCCATTGTGCCTATGTAACCCTCAGTAAAAATCAAACTGACATCACCGGCCTTAGCACACTCAAGAGCCACACTCACGCCATCAATAAAAACAGTCTCGTGATCGTTTTCGTCAAATATGGCAAAAGGTAGATTTTCGTAACGTTCACCTTGGATCAATTTGGCGAAGATAGCTCCTTCATCGCCTTTTGAGTCAAACACTCCATTGATGCGCTTATCAATAGCGTGACCGGCCTCTTCAAGGAGCACAGCAGTCAATCGCTCCGGAGAACTTAATTTGGAAACCCAATCTAAATTCAAATAAACTCGTTCACTACCTTCGTGGGAATGTGCAGTGTAAGCGGCCAAGGCACCATTTAATTGATGACTTTTTAATAATTCCAATTCCAGGCGAAGCCCGGTGAGTGCAAGATTTTCCTGAAACTTGAATACGCGGGATTTGAAAGAATCGCTTCTGAGATTTGCGTTCCAGAATGCTATTTGGGTCAAAGCACCGAAATCTTTACGCTGTGGCAAATGGTTTAAAACTTTTTCAGCATCCTGAATACCCTGATTTAGAATCTTGAGTATCTCAATATTTTCGATAATTGGTTTATTGATCGCTACAAAGTGTTTTTTTGATGCATGCTCTCCATCTATAGGCGATTCATTTTTAACGAAATGAGATCCTGTCGCATGTGGCGCTTCAGCACCAAAATTTCCCTCGACCGAATTCCTAAAAAATCCTGAGACAGAGGAGGACTGAGCATTGACGCAAAAACAGAGGATCAAACCGTAAAGCAAAAAAAAGTATTTTGCCGTCGCTCTGGCATTTGACGCCTTATTATTTAAAAGTTTATAGCTTATCATTAGGAAATTTTTGATTTTCAATGGCTGTTCTGACTAGAGACCATTCTGCGGCGATTACTCGATCACTTGACAAACAAGCAAATGTGTGAGGAGTACACCACCCGCGCAAAATATGTATCCTTTTTAACATTTGCAAGATGCATTTTCAGGCTTTTATCCGGCGATCCTGACACCTAAATCAATCAAAAGATTCTCTTTTTAGGTAATTACTACTTTTTTTATTCTATAAATTAATACCCAAGAGGAATATGGGCGATGATTTACTGCCCTCCGAAGATCTCATTTGACTAGAACACCCAAAGTCCGCGAGAAATCCCCCGAACAATCCACATGGTTTGGAGACATTATTTATCATCATGAAAATGTCCGTTGATTGTTCTTCGATACTGTCGGCCTGGCAAATTGGGAAAGGGTTGTCAAAGTAGGTGGAGGATCGCTTTTTAATCATGGATCAGGCAGATTAACGGCAATTATTGTTTCAAATTAGACATTTGCATGCGTTACTTGTTAATCATGAGTATGTCTTCCGAATGCAGCGTATGCAGGAAAAGTGCCTTTACCCTGATTGAATTGCTTATTGTGATCGCGATCATTGCAATTCTGGCAGGCATGCTGTTGCCAGCATTAAGCAAGGCAAAGCAGAAAGCTCATTCCATCCAGTGTGTCAGCAACAGCAGGCAGATACTTCTGGCGAGTAAAATGTACACTGATGACAACTCCAACAAACATGTCGTCACTTACATTTTCCCTCCTTATTCCAAAGGCTTGACCACTTGGTTTCAACTCCTTCAGCCCTACCTTTCGTCGACCAACATTCTGATTTGCCCCGCGCGCAAGGGAAAACCTCTGCAACTGGAGCGTTGGGACGGGATCAATGTGAATATTCCGACTGTTTCGGATTACGCAGTCAACAACCAGCTGACCGGCGAGTTGAGCAGCTATGTGGATTACATCCATCACCGTGAGACACGGGTGAGGAATCCATCATCCACGATTTTCATCACAGATTCAGGCACTCAACCGGACCCAAACCAAACCCCCTCAGTAACCCCGCAATCCAAGCTGAAGCTGGGGGCCTGGATGCTGGGCGACCCCAAAGTTGGGCAATGCCCAAGTTGTGTCACCGGCAGCCATCCCAATTGGTGTGGACCTCATCCGCGTCACAACCAGCGCAGCAGCAATGGATTTTCAGATGGACACGTCGAGTCGATGACAGTGGATTGGTATTATGGCAACACACCCTGGCTGGATCCGAAACGCGGTGGGTGATACTGCATCAAGACAACGGTCCTGGGGCCACATCTCAAGATGTGTAAATCCACAATCTGCTTGTGAGGGCCCCACATTCAGTCATGATTGGCCAAGGTCTGGTATCATCACAGATCTCTTGATCCATGTCGGTAGCCTGTGATAAAAGCCTTTAAACCACCTGTCCCCTCAAAGGATCACAATAACCATGCTGACATACACCTGCTCATCGAACGCCTCCACCCTGAGACCCCATCGCTCAAATGCCAAGATCGCATGGTTCGCCATGCTCCTTGGGGGACTCTTTTGTTGCAATATGGGCAGCGTCAATCTCATGGCAGAGTCGGACTCCGATGGGAAGGGGTTCGGGTTATTGGCGCATTGGCCGTTCGATGATGACTATTCAAGCACTGTCAACAATGGCCTTTATCAGGGTAAACCATTTGGAGGGGATTACATACAAATAACCAAGGATCCCTCATCGATAAAAGCAGGACAAGGTGCGCTGCGCCTGGACAGCGGCGACCGATCGGGAAATAAAACCTATGTGTCCATCCGAAACCCACTTTTTGGATACAGGAATGCCGACGTCTTCACCGTTGTTGCCTGGTATCGTTATGAGGATCTGAGCGGCGATGGATCAGACGTTCGAAATTTTGTCTGGGAAACAACGCCCGGCTATTCGCTCGCCTTTGGACTGGGGCTGGACAATGAACAACGGGACGCAGAGTGGTGGTTTCAAACCGCGTCTCACTCAAGTATCAGCGACACGACCGGCCCACAAGTCAGCGCGGGAGAATGGCATCATACTGCGATGATCTGGAATCAGGAACAAGGGCACGCCAAGTTCTATCATGACGGAATACTGCGCGACAACATCAGGCTGCCCGAAGGTGAAGCACTTGAGGAAATGTCTGGTTTCCATATTGGCAATCATCGTGGAGGCGATGGTGCAAGAGACTTGGACGGCATGATAGATGACGTGGCAGTCTTTGATCTTGAGCTGACCGCAAGGCAGATCAAAGCTCTGGCTGAAGGCACTTTCCGAGGTACCTCCATTCACGCGGGCAATGTCCTGCAGACTGTTCAAGAACCCAAATTTCAATCCGTGATCAAACGTCCCGAAGATTTCAAGCCTCCCCTGCCGCTATGGAACGGACAACAATCTCAGGGACCATTCATAGGTCACGTCAGCGATGATTCGGCGATCGTCTGGGCAAGGTCACCCATTGCCGGCTCCTATGAGCTGCAGATTTACTTGCCCGGGGATGAGACAATGATACGACGTTCATGGGCAACAGCCACCGAGGAGGAAGATTGGTGTTTGCGTTGGGAGGTCAGTGATCTCAAAGCAAATACGAAGTATCAATATCGCATTCGAAGGGGTTCCAAAACGATTTGGGAGGGAGATTCATTTTATTTTCATACGGCCCCACGCAGGGATCTGCCCGCTGAAGTAAGCTTGGTCTTTGGCTCATGCGCCAGCTCTGAACCATCCTCAATCTGGCACAGGATCAGGGACGAGGGCGCGGACGGAGTCGTACTTCTGGGTGATACCCCCTACATCGATGTGACCGATCTGGACCGAGTGCGTGACGCATACAGACGTTTCTCAAGCATACCTCCACTGGCTGAGACGTTTCGTTCACTTCCTTTCTGGGGCACGTGGGACGACCATGATTTTGGCAAGAACGATTCTGATGGCACCTTGCCGGGAAAAGAACACTCACGTCGCGGTTTCATCAACTACCGCGCAAACCCGACTTTTGGTCAAGACAACCAGGGTATTTACACCAAATTCCGTTACGGCCCCGTCGAGGTGTTTTTACTGGACACGCGATGGTTTGCGAGGACCGAACCTTCCTGGGCAGACCCCGACAAGCCCACATTGCTGGGAAGACGGCAATGGGAATGGCTGCAGGCCGGATTACGTGCCTCCGATGCATCTTTCAAGCTACTGGCCTGCGGAATGATATGGGATGACAAGAAAAATTCAGAATCGGACGACTGGGGAACCTACATGCATGAACGTCAGGCGATACAGGGCTGGCTGGGTGAAAACCAGATCGAGGGAGTGGTATTGATCGGTGGAGACATCCACGTCTCACGTCTACTGAAATACGATACTGTGGAACAAGTAGGCTATCCACTCTATCAATTCATCAGTTCCCCCATGCATGGTAGCGTCATTCCGAGTTTGAATGTAGCTCATCCCGCTTTGATTCAATCGGCAGAAGAGCCCTTTGTTTTCCTGAAACTTAGTATCGACTCGACAGTGACTCCAGCCACGCTCAGAGGAGCCTGGATGAATCGTGACGGTGAGACAATCTTCACTGTCGACACAAACCGTCATGAACTTTCGCGTCAAAAACACCCCATTAAAACTAAGGACTGACAGAAAGCGTCTGATCACTTTTTGTTTTCCGCCTGCCCTGACCATGGTTTTGCTCCATGGGAATCGGTTTCCCGACGTCAGGAGCCTGTCATGGAAGCAAGGAAAAGCAGCTGTCGATTAGATTTGCGGTCTGGCAGAGCCTGTTTATGGTTTCCTGTTGCCAAGGCGATGAATACCAACACGTGTATCCGCTTGTTCATGGAAAAAAGAAAGCCACAGATATAATGAAAAATATATGGATTTTATTGTGTGTCGCTGCCGCTTGCAGCGCCACAGCAGGAACCGTCAGGGTCATCGAAGATTTCGAATACGCCGATGCACAGGAATTGCTTCTAGATTGGGAGCCCAGCACAGGAGCGATACCTTCTTTATCCACTGAGGTCGCCGCCGGTTCGGAGGGAGCAACAAGCATGCAGATTGATCTGAGCTTTCCTTCGGCTGCCTGGGTCACACAGTCGGTAACAGGCCCGCTGCTCAATGATGTTTTTGCAATCGAACCGGAACAATACATCAGTTTACGGCTGAAAGGAGATCCTGCCTTTGCGGCCGCAGACTTCAGGAATATTTACCTCTACGTCTACGACGACTGGGGTGATTTCGCGCGCTGGGGCACCCAGGTGCCTGCAATTGATGGCTGGCAGGTAATTAATTTCGGCGGCGGAGATTTTCAATTCCCATGGAACGCCTCGGGTGAGATCGACATGACATACCTCTCCAAGATTGCCATTTTTCAATACGGCAGCCAGGCAGCGATTGATCCGTATGAAGCGACTATTTATGTCGATGATATTGAGATCCGCGATGAACCACTCATTGATTTCGCCGCACCATCCGCACCACGCTCGGTAATCGATGATTTCGAGGCTTATGCCAATAGTGAGGCATTACGCGACTACTACACTTATGAAAACAGCTGGCATCCCTCGGTCACAGTCGCTTCCATTGAGTCCCCCGCTCCGCAGGGAGAGCAGTGTCTGAGGCTTGATATCGATTTCCCGGCTGGACAATATCCCTGGGGCAGTGTCCGTTCCCCTATCCTCGAGCCTTTTTCTCTGCCTGATGACGGAGTCATCACGTTGAAGATGAAAGGAGACGCAGGCCTGACGGAGGTAGCAGACTCGGGGACCAATTTCTGGCTTTCTTTCTACGACGCCGCAGGCAACCGAATGAACTACATCACAGATATTGCTCCTGTGATTTCAGATGACTGGACAACACTGACAATCACCATGGATGATTTCGGGGATACGAGCACAATCGACACCGGCAACCTCGTCCAGTGGCGCATTCTGGTAGAAGGATGGGCTGAGGCTAACCCTGCGTTATCCGGGGCATTTTTTGTCGATGACATCCAGGTTTCAACATTGGAAATACAAGAACCGGTATTAACAGCCGTCATGGAAGAACAGAGCGTTCGAGTGCAGATGAGCCAATTAACTTCAGGCAGCGAATACGAACTACTCATGTCCGAGAATCTTACTGATTGGACATTGGTAACAAGCATCATTGCCGATGCAGATACAGCAACTCACCTTGTGAATACCGACCAGAAGATGGCGTGCTACCAATTGGTTGAAAAACCCTGAGCATGCTACGGACACCAAGACGGATTCACAGCAGCAAAACCTTGAAGCGCCGGGCGGGAGAGGGTTTACATTCGTATTGCCGCATCACTGATTTTCAGCACACAGGACTCTCGAGTTGAGCAAGCCTAACTGATCTGATGATTTAATGAGCTCTCAATTCATTTTTCACGCCGACACATGACAAACGACACACATCAAAATATGACCACCGAAACGAACATCGAACGAGCCAAGGAATTCATTCATGCGTTCAACACAAACAGCTGGGACCGTCTTGAGCGCACATTGAGCCCTCAGTTGCAATATGCTGAAGTAGCAACCAAAGCGACAGCAGATGGCTCTACAGCATTCATTGAGTTATGCCGAGGCTGGAAATCAATGATGTCAGATTGCACGGGAAAGATTACAGATGCTCACGGCAGCGGCGATACCGTTATCCTTGAGATCACCTGGTCAGGAACTCAGACAGGCACGATGCAGACACCGATGGGAGAACATCCTCCCTCCGGTAAGTTTCAAACCATTCAGGGAGTGCAGATATTGACTGTCAAAGAGAATCAAATCACAAGCATCAAAAATCATTTCGACTTGCTTTCGATGCTGACGCAATTTGGTGCTCTGGATTGATACTCAGGCTTTCAGGCAAATCAAACAGCGCTGGATGCCCTCTCAGGCCAGGCACTGCTTTTAGAGAGCCGATCCACCTCTCCATCTGGGCAAGGTGAAGGCCCCGTAGCGGGGAGTTCCGCTGCGTGTCCGATAGAAAAAAACAATCGCGT
>JBDQII010000248.1:0-7534 GCA_040264395.1 Verrucomicrobiota bacterium | reverse complement strand
GCTGAAATGGCAGACAGTGTGGGTGATCTCAACCGTGCGGAACGATATTACAGGTGGGAGAAAAAGCAGTTGAATGATTTGCGAGAACAATACATAGCCTGCACTATCAAGGCTGAGCGTCCAGGTCTGGTCGTTTACGGTGACGGAAGTGATCGATGGGACCCGGATGAAATCATTCGAGAAGGTGCCAAGGTGAGGGAACGTCAGGCGATCATTACGATTCCTGATATGCGACACATGGCGGTCAAGGTTCGCATTCACGAGTCTCAAGTCAAACGCGTGCGCAAGGGGATGCCCGTAAAAATTTCAGTGGACGCAGAACCAGATAAAGCGCTGACTGGAGAAGTAGAGAACGTAGGAGTCTTGCCTGACTCAGAAAACCGTCGATTCAATCCGGATCAGAAAGTTTACAAGACGTCCATTAAAATTGCCGGAGTCCATGATTGGCTGAAACCTGGCATGGCCGCTGAGGGAAGGATCATCATTCGTATCATTCCTGATATCGTCATGATTCCCGTCCAAGCCGTTTTCAACCACAAAAACGTAACCTTTTGCTGTGTTAAATCCGGGTCCAGCATCGAAACACGAGTGATTCAAATCGATGATTACAATAATCGTTTTGCCGCAATAAAGAGCGGACTGGAGGAAGGAGAAGTCGTCTTGCTTCAGAAACCCGAAGAAATAGATCTCACCGGGATCGAAGCACTTCCCCAGGCTGATAAAGCTAAAGCACAATCGATCGAATCATAGAAAATCATGTTTTCTTTTTCGATTGCACGTGCAAGCCATATTTTAAAGCTTGGACTTAAAAGCCTGCTTCTTCATCGTCTCAGGTCCATTCTTACCACATTGGGCATGGTTTTCGGTGTGGCCTCAGTGATCGCCATGCTGGCCATCGGAGAAGGAGCCAACTTCGAAGCACAACAACAGATACAAGCATTGGGAAGTCAGAATATCATTCTGCGAACAGTCAAGCCCCCAGAGGAGGCCAGTAAACAACAACGTCAGGGCAGTTATATACTTGACTACGGTTTAAAGTATGAAGACGTGTTGGGTATTCGTGAAACCATTTCGGGGATCACACTGGTGGTTGAGGATCGCAAGGAACGGAGAGAAGCTTACCACGGCAGACAAAACGCCAATATCGAAATGGTCGGCACTGTTCCCTGGTATGGGGACTTGAGACAAATGACTTTGACTCGAGGCCGTTTCCTGACACAGCGAGATCTTGAACAGAATGCCAAAGTATGTGTCATCGAAGACTCACTTGAAGAAACACTTTTCCCCATTCATCAGGTCTTGGGCAGCTCCATACGGCTTGGCAGTCAATATTTCGAGGTTATCGGCATATTAAAACCACCTGTAAACAAGACAAAATCTCCAAAAAAAACCGACTCAGACGGAATCGAGGATGCAGATACCCCTCCCCGCGTGTTTATTCCCATCACCACAGCCAAAAGATTTTTTGGTGAAACGAGCGTCAAGCGCATTGGGAAATACTTTCAGGCAGAAGCAGTAGAACTGCATGAAGTCACTCTTCGCGTTGAAAAACTCGAGGAAGTAGAAAGTATCGCCAGTGCGATCAAAGCCCGATTGTCGCAAACGCATGAGAAAAATGATTTTGAAGTAGTGGTCCCTTTGATGTTGATGCGTCAGGCGCTGCGAACAAAACGTATCTTCAACACAGTCCTAGGATCTATTGCGGGTATTTCCCTGCTGGTTGGCGGAATAGGTATCATGAATATCATGTTGGCCAGTGTTTCGGAACGAACCCGGGAGATCGGTATTCGTCGTGCACTGGGAGCTACCAAAAAAGATATCCTCTCTCAGTTCATGACCGAAACCACCTTACTGGCCAGTTCAGGCGGATTACTGGGGGTATCATTGGGGATCATCATTCCTTGGATTGTAGGTATGGTGACCAACATGGTCACCATCGTCACCTGGTGGTCTCCACTCCTGGCTTTTTCCGTATCGGCGGCCACAGGATTGATCTTTGGCATTTATCCCGCCAACAAAGCCGCTTGTCTGAGTCCGGTCGAAGCCGTTCGGCAGGAGTAAACAATTAGGATTTATTTTGGAAAGAATGAGAAAACTCTTGTCAACGATCAGACATTCAACACCCCAACCATCAACTGTCTCTGCTTGGGCTCGTATGATGCTCTGCGGAATTATCTTGATGACCGGAACATTTATGAATGGGTGTTCCACGAAACACTATGAGAGGAGTGCCAACCGTGAAGCCGCTTCGCTGATAGCTGAAAAGACGCCGCTTGTCGCCAATATGGACTCTGGATTTAAACTGGAAAAATCAGATCCCACAGACCTCACCGATTTACCCAAGCATGAAACAATTGAACCATTTCTCGGACCTACTGGGAAATCTGAGCTGGGAGCGCGCATCATATCACTGGAGAAAGCAGTCGGATTGGCCACTAAATACAACCGAAGATTTCTCTCCCAGAAAGAGGATTTGTATCTGCAAGCCCTCGACCTTTCTCTCGCAAGGTTCCAATACACGCCTGTTTTTGGTGGAGGTGCTGACATTGCTTATACCGACCGCCAGCGAATAGCAGAAAACACAGCCACTGGAGTCGATGAAATTACGCGTGAAAAAACCATCAACAGCAACGCTGGTCTGGGTTTTAACTGGTTGCTGCGTACGGGAGGTCGAATCGCTACCGATTTCTCAATCGATTTTGTAAGGTTCGTTTCAAACGATTCTCAATGGCTCACCTCTTCAGCTTTAGGGGCTACCTTTACACAACCTTTCTTGAGGGGCGCTGGCTATCGCATAGCGATCGAAAACCTCACGCAGGCTGAACGAAACCTACTTTATGCTCTCCGTGATTTCACTCGTTTCCGAAAGGAGTTCACGGTGGATATTGTGGCAAATTATTATCAAATCCTGCAGAACAGGGACAGGGTGCGCAATGCTTTCCAAGGTTACGAAAGTTTCAAGATCAGCGTCGAAAGGGAACAGGCAAGGGCTGCCGAAGGAGAAACTCCTTTGTCCGAATTGAATCGTTTGAAAGAGTCTCTACTCTCAACGGAGCAGGGTTGGATCAGTGCCATAAGGAATTACCAACTGTCCAGAGATCGATTCAAAATCGATTTGGGTTTATCCATGGATACGTCGCTCATTCTGGATGAAAGCGAACTCGACAACCTGGTTATTCACCACCCTTCGATCACGGCCAGTCAGGCGATTAAAGCATCCGTGGAAACAAGATTGGATCTGGAAAATGTCCGTGACCGTTTACAGGACGTCGAACGTCGCATCCGTATTGCGGCCGATGGACTTCAAGCAGATCTCGATCTCACTGTTTCAGGAAATGTATCAAGTCGTCCCGGCGGTGGGTTTCAGTTACCTGATCTGGACCAACGTTCATGGACGGCTTCACTTGGCATCGATCTTCCCATCAACAGGAAACGAGAACGTAATAATTATCGTTCCGCACTCATCGCCTTCGATCGTGCCCAACGCCAATACGATCAGTTTGTAGACCAGATGAAATTAGACATTCAGGATGGCTGGAGGAATCTGGAACAGCGTCGCCGTGAATTCGAAATCAGTGAGGTACGGGTTGAATTGAGTCAAAACCGCCGAGAGGAAGAACTTCTCAAACGTGAACTTGGACTGGGTTTGGCTTTGGATTTAGTAGATGCACAAAACGATCTGATCAACTCTCAGAACCAGCGCACCAGCGCATTGATCAGCCACACGATTGCAAGACTTGGGTTCTGGCGGGATATGGGAATTTTGTTCATCAAAGAAAACGGTCAATGGGAAGAGCTTGGTTACGAGACGCTCGAATAAGGCAAGTGGACCGTCACTGTCTGGAGCAGCTTGTTCTTCCCTCTTCACATTGAGTATCCTCGTGCTTGCCTGAAGTCTTGAACAAAGCGGGTGTGAGACCAAGCCTGAGCGGGTTTTCACTCGCGTTTACCGTGCATGTCGTTCATGCTCTCGCGCCTTGTGAACCTGTTTGAATTAATTAAAAAACACTTCCCCAACGCAGGGGAAGCAACCAGCGAACGTTTATTGGAAGTTTTCATGGATTATGTCATGGAACTCAACCTTGAGCTTTACCCCGCTCAGGAAGAGGGCATCCTGGAACTCTTCGATGAAAACAATGTCATCCTGAATACTCCGACGGGGTCAGGCAAATCACTCGTTGCAATGGCCCTCCACTTCAAGTCGCTGGCACAAGGTCGTAAATCGGTTTACACCTCTCCTATCAAGGCACTGGTCAATGAAAAATTTCTCGACTTATGCAGTCGCTTTGGAGCCGATCAAGTGGGTTTGATGACAGGTGATGCAACAGTCAATCGCAAAGCCCCTATCCTTTGCTGCACGGCTGAAATCCTCGCAAATATAGCCCTGCATGAGGGAGAAACGGCAGAAGTTCACGATATCATTATTGATGAGTTTCATTACTATTCAGATAGAGATCGAGGCGGAGCCTGGCAAACCCCCTTACTCACTCTTTCCCAGTCTCGATTTCTCTTGATGTCCGCCACCATGGGCAACGTGGAGTTTTTTGTCAACGCACTGACAACTCTCACAGGCGTGACCACAAGCCTCGTGCAATCCTTCGATCGCCCAGTACCGCTTGAATTCAGCTATGAGGAAATCCCAATGGAACAGGTCGTCGAAAATCTGGTCGAAGAAAACAAAGCTCCTGTTTATATCGTGCATTTTACTCAAATGGAGGCGGCACAAAATGCTCAGAATTTCACCAGTATCAATGTATGCACCAAGGATGAAAAAAAGAAGATCGCAGAATTACTAAGAGAAGTTCGCTTCACGAGTCCCTATGGTAAAGACATTAAAAAATATCTCCGACATGGAATCGGGATTCATCATGCAGGCCTATTGCCTAAATACCGAATCCTTGTCGAACGCATGGCTCAAAAAGGACTCTTAAAACTTATTTGTGGAACCGATACCTTGGGTGTAGGTGTGAATGTTCCCATTCGCACGGTACTTTTAACCAGGTTATGCAAATACGATGGGCAGAAGACAGGTATTTTGACTGTCCGCGATTTTCATCAAATTTGTGGCCGAGCCGGAAGGAAGGGATTTGATGATCAAGGTTGGGTCATATCAATGGCTCCGGATCATGTCATAGAAAACCTTAAAATGGAACGTAAGGCTGCAGACAACCCAAAGAAAAAAAAGAAGTTCGTTAAGAAGCAGCCACCTCAAAAAGGTTATGTGCCATGGGATAAGAAAACTTTTGAGCGCTTAATCCAGGCAACTCCGGAATCCCTCACTTCACGGTTCCAGATTTCACATGGAACTTTGCTGAACGTCCTCAGTCGCCCTGGAGATGGATGCGCCGTTCTAAGAAAACTAATCCGTGATTGCCATGAAACGGATGCATCCAAAAGAGCACTGCGTCGCAGGGCCTGGCAATTATTTCGATCTCTGCTGGATCGAGGTATTATCGAGTGGGTCAAGCCTGAAGAAAATCAAGGAGCTCACGTTCGCGTCAATATGGACCTCCAAGAGGATTTCTCACTCAACCAGATCCTTGCTCTTTACATGATCGATACGCTGCCAGCGCTCGACAAGGAAAGTCCAACTTATGTGCTGGATTTGATCACGTTGGCAGAATCCATTCTTGAAGATCCAATCCACGTTCTGCGAAAGCAACTGGATAAGGTCAAGGATCGCAAAATTGCTGAATGGAAGGCTGAGGGCATGGAATATGATCAGCGCATGGAGGAACTGGAAAAGCTGGAGCATCCAAAACCAAACCGCGAATTCATTTACGAAACGTTCAACCAATTTGCCAAAACTCACCCCTGGATTGGCGAAGAAAACATACGTCCCAAATCGGTCGCACGCGAAATGGTAGAATCCTTTTTATCATTCGATGATTATATTCGAAATTACAGCCTGCAACGAGTCGAGGGTGTGCTGCTGAGATACGTCACGGAGGTTTACAAAGTACTGACGCAGACGATCCCCGATGAATTTAATACTCCCGAAGTACGTGAAGCGGTTCTTTTTCTTGAACTGATGATTCGTCAAACAGATTCAAGCCTCCTCGATGAATGGGAAAAAATGCGGGATCCACAAGCTTTTGCTGCGAAAGAGGAAACCTTGGCTGGTAAGGGGGAACAAAGCCCGGGATCAAGCAGTGATACTGAGGAAATGTATCTGGACCCGATACGAAACAGAAAAGCCTTTGAGGTCGTTCTTCGCAACCAGATTTTTTCAATTGTCAGACTACTTGCCATGAACAAATTGGATGAAGCAGGCCAACGTTTGGCAGAATTTGCTGACAGCGAAACGATCGAATGGCCCACCCCTCGCCTCGAAGATGCACTGGTGTCCTATTTTGAAAAGTATGATCAAATCCGTTTGGATGCCGACGCCCGCAATCCACAATGGACACATATCAATGATGACTCTCAGGACTCCTGGAAAGTGCGACAAACCCTTCTCGATCCCGAGGATCATGCAGAATGGGCTTTGAGTATTGAAATAGATGTCCCTGCATCAAGAAAAGAGTCTCGTCCTGTAATGAAATTGATAGAATTCCTGAATGGTTAAATTTCTCACGCCCGCCCCGATGGGGCTGGTAACGTAGGGGAGCTGAGTTTTTATTTCAGTCCATTGACGACCATTCGGGTGCCTTTTTTCATCAGGGCATCACCGAAGTTAAGTAGGTAGACCAATCGAAGCTCCATGAGTTTCAAGTATGTTTGTAATTGTTTGAGATGAGCATTATTGAATGCTTCAATCGATTTCAACTCCACAACAACTCAACCCTCCAAGACCAAATCAGCACGAAAACCCTCTTCAAAAGTCATCCCCTGTGGTTAAGAGGAACAATCACCCGACGCTTAACAGAAAGCTCCCTCTACCGAAGCTCATATGCCATAAGAGACTCTTAAACCGATTCCAAAAGCCCCGCCCCTAAATTCCGATGAATCTGCAATGCCGAATCAACCACCACAGTACCAATAACATTTTCTTTCATAAACCCTCCCCGTCCCTTGCGCCTCGAGCCTGCAGGAGCGAGCGTGAGATAAAAATCAAGTCCATATCTGCCGATCCAGTTCCCTGAACTGAATCGCTTCCATGACGTGATCTGAATCGATGTGTTCTTGTTGAGCGAGATCGGCGATCGTTCTGGCAACTTTCAATATCCGGTCATAAGCTCGCGCGGAAAGACCTGCGTGTGCCATCGCCTGCTTCATCAAATCAAGCGAGGCCTCGTCCAGTTGACAGCAAACCTTCAATGCGCGTGAGGACATATTGGCATTACTCATGATGGCTTTCGATTGGGCGAAACGTCGAAGCTGGATATTCCTTGCCGCAATCACTCGTTGCCTGATCTGTTCCGATGATTCGCCTGCCTCCATTCCAGAAATTTTATCGAAAGGAACCGTTGGTACTTCAATATGCAGATCGATACGATCCAACAATGGCCCGGAAATACGTCCTAAATAATTTTGAATCTCTCGCGGACTACAGCGGCTGTCCTCAGGCATTTTACCATCAGGAGTAGGATTC
>JBDQII010000247.1:0-7644 GCA_040264395.1 Verrucomicrobiota bacterium | reverse complement strand
CCAAAGACTCACCGTTTTGCCATATCTGGGCAATGATAGCCTCATCCTGGTCAGACAGGTTGATTTCAGTTTTGTATGGTGGAGCCGTGGGGAGTCGAACCCCAGACCCCCACAATGCCATTGTGGTGCTCTACCAACTGAGCTACGACCCCATACAAAAGAAAGGTTTTATCGTGGAAGAAGGTCTGCTTGTCAAAACGAAAATGTCATCTTTTGACAAAAATATGAACGCAGGTCATCCGGAAACATTCGATGAGTCCATTGTAACTTAGATACGCCTGCTTTTAAACCGCCGCAGTTGACAGGTTGGTGCAGTAATACATCGATGGTAATTTTCGCGGGTAATTCGAACCCGAATTGTTGATGCGCTTCGGTTAAGCGTGGGGGAACTGATGGTCATCGCGCCGGGGCACTTGCGCATTCAATGAGTATTATTGATTTTTAGGGACACAAAAAAATCCAAAATGTTTTTAAGCAAATTTCAGATTGATGTGCATGTCTCTTGCTCTGTTTCATCAATATGAAATTATAAGAAAGAGGGGCTTGTGTGGAAGAATAGGGACGATCCTGTTGTTGCTGAAAAACCAAAAAAGTTCAGATGTATTGAGTCTGTCTTGAAACAGAAACCCGTCTTGCTTTGGTAAGCTTAAATCATCTCGGAATCGCTTTGTTTATTTCCATTGGCCAGGCTTTGATGATGGAATTGACCAGTGTGGCCAGTGGAATAGCAAAAAACACTCCCCAAAAGCCCCACAGTCCACCAAAGAGCAATATGGCTGCAATGATGGCTATCGGATGCAGGCTGGTGGCCTCGGACAGAAGGACGGGTGCCAGCACATTGCCATCCAATACTTGAATGATTGAATAAGCGATGAAAAGCCAAACAAAGGTCGATGACATTCCGAATTGATAATAACCTAGGATTACGATGGGAATGTACATCAAAGTTGCGCCGACATAAGGAACAAGGACTGACAACCCCACAAACAAAGAGACAAGAAGGGTTGCTCTTAATCCAAAGGCCTTCAACGTAATGTAAGTTACACACCAAACAATGATTACCTCCCAGAATTTGCCACGCACATAATTGCTTGTTTGGACGTTGACCTCTTCCCAAACTTGCCGTGTCAGTGCCCTTTCACTTGGAAGGAATCTGGCGAACCAGTTCAAAATTGCTTGTTTGTCTTTCAAGATGAAAAAGACCAAAACAGGAACCAGAACAAGATAAAGCATATAGACGACTATATTTTTCAAAGAAGAAATAGAAAAAGTCAGTGCCCGGCGCCCAATCTCGGTAAGTTCTGTTTCAACAGCGTTCGTGATTCTTTCGTAACTCGAGGGGTCTGCTCCTTGTTCACTCGCGGGCAGACTAACACCATTAAACGGTGCTTCATCCAGTAAAGGCCGAGGTCCTTGTATTTCATTGGTATTCACCAGCGGTCGGCTGTTGGAACTCTCGGTATCTGTTTGGGGCGGGGTTGCAGGTTTGGATGATTGTAATTGTTTGCTAAAGAAATCTGGTAGTCGCTTGTTTCGGAAATATTCATATTTCTGGTAAGCGCCTTTCATGTTGTTGGACACGTTCGTGACGATACCGGGGACATCGTTTCTTACAAATTTGTCCAATTCTGAGACAAGGCTTGGAAACACGACGAAGAAAAGCAGGAATATGGATAACAGAAAGAGCACAAAAACACCGCAAACGGCAACCAGCCTGGGGACACCGTGCTTCTGGAACCTCATGATGATACCATCCAGCAGGTAAGCGATCACGACGGAAGCCAGAACTGGAGCAAGAAAACCTCCAAGAAAGAAAATCGTCAGGAACACCACCAGCAACACACTTGCCAGCAGTACTATCTGGGGATTGGATAGTTGGCGTTTAAGCCAGTCCTTGATGAGATCCATTAAAACATTATAGATCTTACTATGAATCTCATCAAGTTTTTAGGGGTTCTGTCCTTCTTTTAAATTCAATATTGTTCCTTGACCCGACAGAAGAAAGGATGCATCCATTTCATAATATCTTTGCCTCAACGTTCGCCGAAATGCCCAAGACCCTCAACGAGTCCTGCTGATCGGTTCCGTATCCCGGCAATGCAATCTAAACTAGATATGAAAAACATTTATCGTTTCGTATGTCTGTCCTTGTTGGCTCTTTCCGCATTGACTGCCAAAATGTTAGGCGCTGAGGGCCCGTCGGCTCGGCCAAAATCAGCACCCAAACCTGAATATCCTCCATATACAGAGGTGATGAAGGGGTATAAGCAAGTTGTTTCAACCATCGATCAAAGCCCAAGTCTATTTGGGCTTTTTGTCAATTCTAAGGACAATCAAATACTTGCTGCATTCCCAAAGAAATATCGATCCAAGAAATTTTTCATTGCTCTGACTGTTGCCAGCGGAGAGCAGTATGCTGGACTTCAACAGGCAGATATGTATGTCTACTGGAAACAGATCGGAAAACGCATGGTCCTTATTCAGCCCAACGTAGCTGTACGTTCAACGGGAGATTCTGAGTCCAAAAGGTCGGTAGATCGCTTGTTCACAGATCGAGTACTGGCTGATGTCCCCATTGTCACCATGCATCCTGCCTGGGGCCCTGTGATTGATCTGGATGCCTTTCTTCTAGGGTCTGGTGCGCGTTTTTTTGGTGGAAGTGCAAATGGCTTGAAAAAGCAACTGGCAGTCGTAAAAACTGCCATGGCCTTCCCTCAGAACATCGAGGTTTCATTCGAGGTACCAGTGGCAAGCGGCTTGCTGAAGGCATTTCACTATTCCATAAGCGAGATCAGACCTAACCCCGCTTACCGGCCCCGAAAAGCGGATGAGCGCATCGGTTATTTTACGACAGATTACAGCGATCTAGGCAAATACCAGGCAGATGATGTCAAAACACGGTATATCAACCGATGGCACATCGAAAAGGCTGCACCCAACCTCAAGGAAAGCCCTGTCAAAAATCCCCTGATTTTCTACGTAGAACACACCACGCCTATCCGTTATCGTCGGTGGGTCAGGGAAGGCGTCATGATGTGGAACAAGGCATTTGAGGAAATTGGCTTGCTCAACGCAATTGAGGTCCGCTATCAGGATGCCGCCACGCAGGCGCACATGGAGAAAAATCCGGAAGATGTTCGCTACAATTTTATCCGCTGGCTCAATAACAATGTGGGAACAGCAATAGGTCCAAGCCGTGCCAATCCCATGACCGGTGAAATTTTAGATGCAGACATCATTCTTACCGATGGTTGGATCCGTCACTTCTGGCGTAAATTCAATGAAGAACTCCCTAAATTGGCCATGGAGGGCTTCTCTCCTGAAACGCATGCATGGTTGAAGCATAATCCCCAATGGGACCCGAGAGTGCGTTTGGCCCATCCTTCCAACAGAGCCATGGTGGCCAATGAAATTGCCCACGGTCACGAGCTTGCATTTGGTGGTCATCCTTTGGCGCATAGCGATCCTACCATGATCGGTGATGATGAGTTTGATGGACTTGTGGGAAGAACGAGTCAAGTCAATGGATTCTGTCAAGCTGCAGATTTTCGGTCTCTTGATATGGCCGTCATGCGGTTTGCGTTCGACCTCATGCAGATGCGCGATGACACAGCCGAAGAAGAAGGCAAAGGCAACGATGAAACACCCAAGAAGGAACAGGAAAAGGAAGACTTGCTTGATGGAATACCTGATTGGTTTGTGGGGCCTTTGATCGCCGATCTGGTGGCACACGAAGTAGGGCACACCCTCGGGCTGCGTCACAATTTCAAGGCTTCCAGTATTTACACTCTCGAAGAAATCAACAGCGAAGAGATCAAAGGAAACAAGCCTTTTGCTGGTTCCGTCATGGATTACCTTCCTGTCAATATGCATTTGGAGGGATTCGGTGAAGAGCAGGGTGACTACGGAATGATCGAAGTTGGACCCTATGACATGTGGGCAATCGAGTATGGGTATTCCACTGTCAAGAAAGAATCTGACCTCAAACCAGTCCTCGCACGTGTGAACGAACCACAGCTTGCCTATGCTACAGATGAAGACACTTATGGTCCTGATCCATTTGCGCGCAGGTATGATTTTGCTAAAGATCCCATTAATTATGCTCGCAGCCAGATGAAATTGGCAAAAGACCACCGCGTGAGCATTCTGGATAAATTTGTCAAAGACGGGCAAAGCTGGGCCAAGGCTCGTTACGGTTATGGCCTGACTCTTAGCTTGCAAACTCGATCGCTGAGCATGATGGGGAATTGGCTGGGAGGTGCGTTTATCAACCGTTCCAAGAAAGGTGATCCCAATGCGGGCCCTCCGATCACCGTGGTTGAAGCAGGGAAGCAACGTGAGGCACTTCGTTTTGTAATCAAGAATTCTTTTGACGACAAAGCCTTTGGCCTCACTCCAGAATTGTTGCGTCACATGTCGACGGACAAGTGGATGGATGATTTCAGGTCGGCTATCCAAGACAGTACTTGGCCGATTCATGATCGTATCATGGGGATTCAGGCATCTTCACTGACCATGCTCATGAACCCGACGACCATGGGGCGGGTCTACGATAATGAGTTCCTGACCCCTGAGGATGAGGACATGATCACTTTACCGGAGATTCTAGCTGAAATTCGCGATGCAATCTGGTCTGAGCTTGAAGATTTCGAAGATGGGAAATTCACCGCTCGTCGTCCGATGATCTCCAGTTTACGAAGAAATTTGCAACGTGAGCACTTGGAGCGTTTGATCGATTTGAGTATGGGAGACAGCTACTCCAGTGTTTCCTACAAACCGATCTCCAACCTGGTCACTTCCCAATTGCGTAAATTAAAGAGTAAGATTGATGACACATTGAAGGATTCAGATCTCAATCCAGACCCTTACAGTGCAGCCCATTTATCAGAGGCATCCGTGAGGATTGAGAAAGCTCTTGATGCCGATTACATCTACAATACTTCCGATATCGGTGGAGGTGGTGGTGCCATTCGGTTCATCATGGAAGAAGAGGACAAAAGACTTAAATAACAATCATTGTTTTTGCGCAGGCCTGCATTTGGTTCAACCCGAGTGCAGGCCTTTTTCGTGCTATCAGCCTTGAGCAGAGCGGGACATAGCAGTGATTTTTTTAAAAAAAAACATTGCTGTACATGTGCGTTTCATATCACCTTTAGAATAACTCTAATCCGAATTTTCATCATGAAATATCGTCCAAGTGATCAGTTGCGTGGGTTTACCTTGATTGAATTATTGGTCGTGATTGCCATTATCGCGATATTGGCGGGTATGCTCTTACCTGCGCTCTCCAAGGCTAAAACCAAGGCCCAAGGCATTGCCTGCATGAACAACCTCAAGCAACTTGGGCTCGCCTGGTATATGTATCCGAGTGATCATGACGATAAATTGGTTCCCAATGGTACGGGGGGGCAGCAGGGATGGGTGGAAGGTTGGCTCAAAACGCCAACCGATGCCACCAACATTAACCTCCTGATGGCGCCTCGTGGATTGCTTTGGGATTACAATCAATCCCTGAAAATTTATAAATGTCCTGCTGACAAAAGCGCAATCAAGATGAAGGGAGTCGTTCATCCGCGTGTTCGCAGCATGTCGATGAATGGGTGTATCAATGGAGACAGTTGGTACACAGACGAAATCGATCGTGATTTTTACACCTGGCGAAAGCAGTCTTCCATTATCAATCCAGCCAATAAATACGTCTTCCTGGACGAACATCCAGATGCGATAGATGACGGTTACCACTTGACGCTTGTGAATCGTGGGAATCAATGGGGCAACATGCCCGCCAACTATCATAATGGTGCCTGCGGGTTTTCATTTGCAGACGGTCATTCCGAAATAAAAAAATGGCTGGATCCAGATACTCTCTCAAAAACTATTGTTTCCAATCCGAGAGGTCCACGCGATGTACCCTGGTTACAAATTAGAACGACCGAACCCAAAAGATCTGATATTGTATGGCCACCAGTGCCCTGATTGCCGCTGGGATAGGTTCATGGCAGGGTAGTGGTAAAAGTTGCTTTACCTGGCAGGGCCCCAAATGTCCAAAAGGACTTCATGGAGGGTTGGATCGTGCAGCTTGAGTTCGGCCCTTACGAATGGGAAGAAATCGTTACGGTAAAAATACGCCTCCGTGCCCTCAGCAAAGTATTCCTTGTGATTGGATAAACCGTAGTGCTTCACCGTCTGCCCCGTGTATAAAAGCACTTTTTCGTAGGATCCAGATTTCTTCATGACTTCAAATGCCTTTATAATCGCAGATTGCTCGAACCCAATAACTTGATCGTGGTATGCATGTGCCAGCTCATGAAGAACAACCATGGGGTGTTTCAGAAGCTGCTGCCTGGATAGGAGGTTTTCTGCTACTGGGATGTGAACTTTCTTTGCCAACCGCGGATCGTGGCTGTGCTGAATCAACCACCCTCGACTCGGATGATATTGCATCGATTTTAACGTTGGGTGATCTTTTTCAATCCAGATTTCCAGATCTTGCATTTTTTTCAAAGGCCCCGGCGGTATCAGGATCGCGATGCGCTGCAGGTGGTTGCGAAGCATTTCCAGCGCCTTTTTACCAACCAGATCTTCTCCATCTTCCAGGAGGATAGGCTCGACGAAAATAGTCCAACCCTCCATTAGTTTCTTAACTGGATGAAAACGGATCCCATGATCAGGATCGAGCAATGATGGACTCTCAGCTGATGAAGTGGTATTCATGGTCATCGCAACCAGGAGACTCCAGAGGACAAAGCTAATTCTGGAGAAGTAATTACGGTGGCCTGAGTGGGTATGGGGTGTCATGTTGGGGTTGGTTTTGAGATTAGTTTTTCGAAGCACTTCCACTGAGCGTGCTTTTTCGGAAATTCAGTGATTTTAACTGGGACTTAACAGGAGCGATATGTCGGCCTTTCAAGCGCTCTTTGTCCCTGGCGATTTGAAGCCATTCCGCTGCCATTTTTTTTACTCGCTGCGGATGCATGGAAGCCAGATCATGCATCTCAGTTCGGTCTTCATCCATGTTATAAAGTTCCCATCGACCTGATTTGGCTGACACAATTTTCCAATCACCCTGCCTCAGTGCTCTGTCCGTTCCAAAATGAAAGTAAAGTGTCTCATGTCCTTCGCGGGCTTTGCCCTCAAATACAGATAGCAAGCTTCGTCCCATCAGGGGATCTATTTTTCGGTCATCAACTTTATCTGGATACCTGGCTTTCCCTAGCTCAAGGATCGTTGCCATGAAATCCACGAGATGCCCTGATTGATCCGTGACGAGACTGCCATCTGCCATTTTTCTAGTTCCTTTTCCTGATTTCCTCTTAATGCCCTTTGGCCAATGAGCTATCATTGGAGAGCTGATACCTCCTTCGTGCTGGTTTTGTTTGTATAAGCGAAATGGAGTGTTTCCAACGTGAGCCCAACTTGCGTCATAAGTCCAGTAAGATTCGGGATCCCAGGGTTTGAGATAACGTCCTCGGGTCCGTTCAAAGGGGCAGGCGCCATTGTCTGAGCAAAAGAGAATCAAGGTATTTTCGTAAACTCCTCTCTCTTTCAAGCGATCGACCAATCGTCCAATGCTCTGATCCATTACATCCACCATGGCAGCAAATACCTCCATTCGGTCTGCTTCCCATTGCTGCTCTTTTGGGT
>JBDQII010000246.1:0-7663 GCA_040264395.1 Verrucomicrobiota bacterium | reverse complement strand
GAGTCAATTGATTTCTGGATTGGGTGAATCCTTGATGAATACTTGCAACGACCACATCCAGTTTGGCCAATAGTGAGTCTTCAAAATCAAGTGATCCATCGCTCATTACATCGACTTCTGTCCCCGTAAGGAGTTGAAATGGGGTCTTCTCCAGACTCAGTTCACGGTTTATTTGCTCAATGTCTTCTATTTGTCTTTCCAGACGTGATGCCTGTAGTCCGTTGGCTTGGAATGATGATTTTGAATGATCTGTGACTGCCCAGTAACTGAATCCCAATTCAAGGCAATCTTCTACTAATTGCGCCAGCGATTGACGCCCATCGCTCCAATCAGAGTGATTGTGCAAGGACCCTCTCATTTCTCTCCACTCGACCAGTCGGGGTATTTTTCCAGTTTCAGCCGCTTCGAATTCACCTGAGTCTTCTCGAAGTTCCGGAGGGATGTAGTCCAGGTCCAAATGTTTGAAAATATCTTCCTCTGTGCAGCATGCCAGACAAAGAGCCATGTCACGGGTCTCTTCTTTGGATCGAAATAAACCGTACTCGCTCAAACGTAAGCCGCGCTCAATCGCGCGTCGCCGCATGATGATGTTATGTTCTTTACTCCCCGTGAAGTAAGCCAGTGCAAACGGGAATGATTTGTCATCGATGACTCTCAAATCGGCTTGAATGCCACCGTGCAATATGACCGAGGCCTTGGTATCTCCCTTGGCTTGCACGGATACAACAAAGGGTAGTGATGTGAAATCCTCAATAACTCGGCTTGCCTGTTTGGATGAAGCCAGAAAATCAATATCATGCAGGATTTCTTTTCGTCGTCGCAGACTGCCAGCTTCGCTGCAGCGCACCACATCATCGTGCTGACGAAGAAAATCAAAAATGTTTTCGGCAGTGGCCAACGCAACGTCAAGTCTATGGTGAGAAGCATATTTTTTTCTGAATTCAATGCCATCGAGGATCTTCTGTTGTGTTTTGGCTCCGAATCCCTTGATTCCCGCGATTTCGTCCTTTCGGCAAGCTGACTCGAGTGCCTCGATGGACTCGATACCCAAAGTGCCGTTCAACGCCTTGATTTTCTTCGGTCCCAGGCCCGGGATGTTCAGCATTTCCATCAGACCTGCAGGGATGGATGCTTTCAAATCCTCGTAGTATTTCAGCTTACCTGTCAGCACTAATTCGCTTACTTTTTTCTGGAGCGCCTCACCAAAGCCTTTCAGCTCTCCCAATCGTCCCTCGTTCACCAAAACTGTGATTGACGTTTGACCCGTTTCGAGTGTGCGGGCTCCATTGATATATGCCCGAGTTTTGAAAGGGTTTTCACCCTTCAACTCCAAAAGTACTGCTATTTCCTCCAGAATTTCGATGACATCTGCATTATCCATGAAAGGACTATGATCAGCCCTATTCAAACTTCAAGCGACAAAGAGAATTCTGGACCGTTTGGGTTTGTGTGTGAATACTGGGTCCATGCAAATTCAACCTTTCTCCCATTTACGCCGCATGCTGCACCTTGGGCTTGCTTCGTGCATGTTGTTTTCGGGTTTTTCCGTGTTTTCTGACGATAAAAATGAACCTGTTTCCCCGGATCTTTCTGCAACCGATTGGAAATCATTGTTTGATGGGAAAACGATGAAAGGCTGGAAAATGACTAATTTTGCAGGAGGGGGAGATGCGCATGTCAAAAATGGAAGCATTGAGATTGACATGGGACTCGCGCTCAGTGGCGTGCAGTACACAAATCAACCTCCCAGGATCAACTACGAAATCACCATGGAAGCCATGAAGCGTGAGGGAGGTGATTTCTTTTGTGGCCTGACCATGCCTTATAAAAAGGAACATTGTACCTTTGTTTGCGGCGGATGGGGTGGGGGAGTCGTAGGATTATCGAGTATCAATGGAATGGATGCTTCAGAGAATCAGACCACGGAATTCAAAAAATTTGAAAACAATCAATGGTATCGAATTAGTCTGCGCGTGATGGATGACCGGATTCAGGGGTGGATCGATCAGAAACTTTTTCTGGATCTTGATACAACTGATGTCAGTGTTGGCATGCGGATCGGTGAAATTGAAGAATCGGCGCCGCTGGGAGTCGCGACATGGATGACTTCCTCTTCGCTTCGCGACATTCGTCTGCGAAAGGTTCAGGCCCCTGACAGTAAATAAGAGCTTTTCATTTCCGATATCCTGTTCACTTAGGGAGCGATGAATCCGTGGTAAAGGCCCATGTAATAAGGCAGCAGAAAGACGGTACCACTAGCTAAAATATGACCACTTCCCCCGTAGTCCAGCTGCCATGGATCTGTGTTCCAATGGTTAAAGTGCCGGTTTTCCACAGGTAATACCTTGCCATTGATTCTGTAACCCCTTTGACGCGGGTTGCTTGAAAGTAAGTCGGTGGAATTTTGATCAGGAAGGCTCCTGATATCAATTCGGTGACTGTTTTCACAAGCCCAGTTAAAGCGGTTCAGGGGAAATCCTTGCAAGGTCTCAATGGAATCCGCAAACCAGTCGCCTGTTGGAGAAATCGAGTGAGTCCCCCAAGGATCACTGACTTCACGGCCCATGGCCTGAGCTGCATAAGCGAAATGGAAGAACGGGTTCATCTCGGGCGCCTCATTCAGCCAGGCAGCGTAAAAGGATAAAAGGACCTTCTCTCTGAGGGGGCCTTCCGGCGTGTATCGCAATAAGTTGTAATAGCACATGAAAGCCATCTCATCGTCGGATTGATTACCAGAGCCGATGCCCCTATGGATTTTGTAAATTAGGGCATTGGTGTCAAATGCATGATTTTGAATCAATTCAGCCTGATGCTCCAAATATCTTGATTCTCCTGTTACGTGAGCTGCAACCGCAAGATAAGAAAGCATGCTCAAGGACTTGAGTCCACGTTCCGCCCACCAATCAGGGTCGTGATTGAGTGCTTCCGGGCTGTAGACACCCCACCGGGTGACAGTTCCTGTGTGGTCCACCAAATTGTAACCGTGCGCAATGAGGTGATCAGTCAAATCACGGACAACCTGTCGAACTTCTTCCTTCTCTTTCTCCGTTTGAGCTACCATGTCATAATAGAGAGGATAGAAAAAATAATGCCCATCCAATTCATCAGAGCTGGTATCACTTTTCCAATACCACTTGCCATCAGCGCTCACAGGCCAGCGAGGTTCATAGGCTTTCCAGAGTTGATCCTTATTTTTTTGAATTTCTTCGTCTTGTTTCAGGCGTCCGTCATTTGGATCTGGTAACTTCGTGGATCGAATGGTACGGGCAACGAACCCTCGAGGCGCAGGGTGGCTTCCTTCCTGTGTGACTGTTTGGAGAAATCGAAGTGCTTTGAATGCCTGGTGTGCCCGTTCTTTTGTCTCAGGATCTTTGGTGACCGCATATGCAAAGCACTCTCCAGCTCCATACATGCTGGTCCACAAGCCATCGTTGTCGCTGTCATGGTAATGAATGTGATCTTTCTTGCCTGGAGTGGTGACAGAGACCTCTGAAAGATAACCTAAAGGTGTTCTTTTAATATAGGATTTGATTTCTTTTTCGTAAAAAGCGGCTTTCTCTGCAAGCGTTATTGAATCTTTACGAATACAACCTATGCCCTCTGGAGTGAGCACCCATACAGCTCCCTTCGAATCGACTTTGAGGTCCATGATCTTGTCATCGGGTAACCATCTCCTGCCTTGTCGGTAATCCCAACGGCCGTCCTGATATCTGATGAGCCCCTTGTGTGTCCCAAACCAGATTTCTCCATCCGGACCGGAAGCGATTCGCGTGAAATCATTGTAGGGCAGACCATCCTTTCCCTCAAAAAATTGCCACCCCTTGGCAGTGCGACGTGCAACTCCAGCAAGGGAGGTAAACCAGATTTGTCCCTTTTGATCTACCTCCACTCCCCTGACATCATGAGTACCCCATTGTCTGCCTTTGCCGTCAAATACCGTCCACGGGACGAGTTCCCCCTCTGCCTCGATCAACAAACCCTCATTGGCAGCCGCTAACCAGCGCCTGTCAGGTAATTGGGCGGATTGATTGAGTCCGGCTTGAGTCGAAAGCAGGAGCTTGCGGGGGATTCGCCTGGATTCCTGAATGGCTCCGGGGAGCGCTTTCTTTAACCACTGCCGTTCCGATAGCAGAAACCAGCCTTCTTTTGTTTCTACAAATACCTGATCCGTTGAAGTGATTTCAATGGACTGGAAATCGTCCGCAGCAGCTTGCGGTTTCATAGGAAAGAATTCCGATGTTTCTTGAGGGAATTTACCAACAGGGAAAGGCTCACTCAGGGCAGTGTTCGATGCCATGAACAGAACGATTAAAAACAGGGTTACCTGATTAGATCGTCGAAAGAAAATGCTGCTTGGCCTGGTTTCTAAGTGCCGCTCTTTCATCCCTGCATCCTATTTGAGCAGGACCTTTTGTCCATCGCAAAGGCACACATGAACCTCAAGGTTGCCATTGCCAAAGGAGATCCTCTATGGCCGCTTTGACAACATCCTCTTCTTCTTTGGCGAGGCATTTTTTCAGACATTTTATTGATTCTGCGTCCTTCCCCAGTTCCCTGAGGGTGATGACCGCCATTTCGCGTATGTCAGGGCTTGGGTCATTCGACAGAGTTTCCATCACCAGTTGATGCCAGCGTAGGCCTTCAGTGCCTTGGTTGGCAATATATATCAAACTGTCGAATCGGTCCGGTTCAGCCCCACTCCTCAAGGCATTCGCGGGGTTCGTGAACTGGATATGGCCTGAGAAATATGCCAATGCCAGCATGGCAATCAAGAGGACACTGCCTCCCCAGGCAATCCAGAATTTCTGCGGCCGGCTAATGCGCATGTTGAACCTTGATTTTTTGATCGAATGCCGATCGTAAATTTTCAATTCTTCTTCGATTCACCCCCAGATCCCAATATCCAAGGTTAGAGGCTGACCTGACATCGATAATGCGTGATTCTTGATCAAGAAGGCAAGTGAGCTGGTCTTTGAATCTGAAAATGGGCGTCGCGAAGACCGCTTTTAAACATAATCGATCTGCATCAAAAGTAACCAGATTCCTTTGCGCCTGGATCAGTTCTTTCCAGATTTGCCATGCCTTGTCAGATGCTATCGAGAAACGAACGGGTTGAATGTGATGCCCTGGGTCGCTGGATTGACTGCTGACGCAATTAGGGGAATTGGGGCATGGTTCTAGTGTTTGTGACATCAATTTTGGTTGGAGCTAAAACATTTTTCTATGACCACCCGTCTTTCTGGGTTCCTTCCAATAGCTGGATGCGGCGCGGTCCAGTTTGAGTTCTAATAAATCATTACCAATCAACCTTAGCACAAAACCCATGGGTGTCATGATAAAGATAAAAAAGAGAGTCAAGAGAATGGTCCCCATGAATTGTCCAAGGTGAAAAAATGCGGTTGTTCCCGTTCGGTAGAACCCTCGAAACCAGGAAGGAAAGATAGCGCAAAGAAGAGTGGACAAAATACCTGGAACCCAGCCATACCACAAGGACAGCCCATGCATTTGTTTCCACCACCCCAAAGTCCATAGCAATCCTGCCATCGTTCCAATCACCGCGGTGAACTTCAGCCATTCAATCGGATTTTCCTTGAGTTTGAGTTTCATTGTATCAATCGGGGATCGGGACGAATTGTTGTTTCGGACGATCCTGTTTCTGCTCGATCTTGGAAAGCCAAATATCGCCAATTACCAGATAATCCATTTCGGTGTTCATGAAACAGCGATAGGCGTCATCAGGTGTGGCAACGATGGGTTCTCCCCTTACATTGAAGGAAGTGTTGATTAACATCGGGCAGCCCGTCTCTGATTCAAAGGTCTTGAGCAAATGATAAAACCGAGCGTTCTGGTGTTCATTAACCGTTTGAACCCGAGCAGTGTAATCCACGTGTGTGATAGCGGGCACATCAGATCGTTCAGCATGCAATCGCTCCAGTCCTTCCAATTCACCAGAGGTGGGTTTTTGCTGTGATTCAAGCAAGTCAGCTACAATCAGCATGTAGGGTGATTTCAGTCCGTGAAGTTCGAAAAATCTGTGAGCCTTTTCCTCCAGGACGGCAGGTGCGAAGGGACGGAAGGATTCCCGGTATTTAATTTTCCGGTTGATCAAGCTTTGCATCTTACTTGAACGTGCATCTCCCAGAATCGAGCGATTGCCCAATGCCCTCGGACCAAACTCCATGGCTCCCTGCATCCATCCCACCACTTGACCTTCAGCCAACCATCTGGAGGTGATTTTGTTCAATGTGCCATGGTCATCGGCTACATGAAAAGAGGCTTCATGTGCGCTCAATGTCCTCTGCACTTCGTCTGAACTGTAGGCAGGGCCAAGTAATGAGCCTGACATTTGATCTTGTCCCTTTTGCGGCGTGGATTCACCGCGTGGTTTTTCGCTGGTCTGCTCATGCCATACAGCCAGAGCTGCCCCCAATGCTCCCCCGGCATCACCTGCAGCTGGTTGAATCCATATGTCATCAAACCATTTCTGGGCAGCCAGCTTTCCATTAGCAACACAGTTCAAAGCGACACCGCCGGCAAGGCATAAATGTTTTTTTTCTGTTACTTTCCACGTATGTTTCGCCAATTTCAGGACAATATCTTCGGTGACCTGTTGAATGGACCTGGCGACGTCCATGAACCTCGGGTCCATCTTGGTCTCAGGTTTCCTGGGCTGGCCATCAAACAAGGAATGGAAGCGATCATTGCTCATGCGATTGGATCGCAGGAAATTAAAGTAATCCAGATTCAGACGGAAGGAACCATCTGCTTTGACATCGATCAGATGATCGTAGATGCGTTTGACATACTTTGGCTCACCATAGGGTGCCAGCCCCATGAGTTTGTATTCCCCTGAATTGACTCGGAAACCGCAATAGGCCGTAAAGGTAGAATACAACAATCCCAGAGAATGGGGGAATCTGATTTCCTTCAGCGTGGTTATTTTTTTTCCTCGTCCTACAGCCATTGAGGTGGTGGCCCATTCTCCTACACCATCGATGGTCAAGATGGCTGCAGTTTCGAATGGTGAAGGGTAAAATGCAGATGCCGCATGTGATTCGTGATGCTGGGTGAAGAGAATAGGGCACGCTTCAGGGAGCCCTCTGAATTCCTCGCGAATGGTGCTTTTCAGATTTAATTTTTCCGACAGCCAGGTGGGTAAAATACGCGGAAAAGTTTTCCAGCCACCAGGTGCCACTGCCAGATAGGTTTCCAGCATGCGTGCGAATTTAGTGATCGGTTTGTCGTAGAACGCAACCGCATCAAGTTGCTCAGGGTCAATCTTAGCTTTGTTTAAACAAAATGTAATGGCATGGGTCGGAAAGCGCTCATCGTTTTTCTTGCGCGTGAAACGTTCCTCCTGAGCAGCTGCAACAATAACCCCATCCTCCAGCAATACCGCTGCGGAATCATGATAAAAAGCGGATATGCCTAGAATATATTTCATGTCAAATTGCCGGTCAGTGAACAAGGCGTCACATGAACGGGTACATGAATGGAGCCAGAGCGCTGGATGAGGAAAATACGATCAATGCCCCAAGCAACAGTAGTATGATTACCAGTGGCCAGAGCCACCACTTTTTCTCCTGCTTCAGGAACTGCACAAATTCTTGAAAAATTTCCCACACGCGTATGATCTTCGCAAATGCATGGCTCATTAGCCAAG
>JBDQII010000245.1:0-7673 GCA_040264395.1 Verrucomicrobiota bacterium | reverse complement strand
TCCCGCAACCCAGCCAGAGACACGACAAACCCAATCTTCAAGCTTTTGATCCAATCCTTTCAGCTCTTCCATCCCCTCAACGATCATGCTGCTGCCACGCGAAACCATGAGCGACAAGAGACCGCAAGCCGCTGCAGCTGCAACAGCAGAGGATAGAGCAACACGGAAGGCGATGTTGGAAACAGGAACCAGAACGGTAAACAACCATGAATAAAGCGTCCAGACAGGGTAACCGGGAGGGTGCGGAACACCGGCGTAAAAAGCACCTACAGACAACTCACCGGAATCTTCCAGCGTGACGTCCGGGGCAATGGTAAAGAGATAACCGACAAATACCATGAAGGCAGTAATGCCAGCGGTCTGCCAATCGATCTTTCGAAAAAAACGTCGACTGGGACGGGTGGTTGGAATCTTGGATGAAACCGACGCCTCCGTCTTCGATTTGGACGGTGCCTTAGATTTAGAAGATTGACTCATTCCTATTTTTCCAACTTTATCCTGCAATATGGTGCGATGAATTTTGAACCTCGGCGCAAAGAGTTAAACACTGAAAAAGAATACGGAAGCTTTGTCGATTCCAAAAGTCAGGAGAGAAGCGTCAAACTGCTCATTCCATCTTAATTGCCGCCTCCTCTTGTCCATTGCCGTTAGATAGGAGGTCGAAGCGTCATCGTTTATTCCATCATTACCCCATGTCTGATGATTTAAGAAACAACCTAACAAATTCCTCCTAAACAAATAAGGTCACCTCCTGGCTGCACAAGTCATGGGTCTGCCATGGAGAGATCCTGCACGCGGGAAAGCATGGGGCATGCCAGAAACAATTAAGCACCTTAAAAATGAAATAAACATTTGTCTCTGAGGCTTGTTTCGCCTATGATATCAGAATATGGAGCTACTGATAAAACTATCTGTAGCCTAGCAAGTTATGGAACCAGAAAACGAACAAAATCCCGGACATCTTCCAGCAGGGGACGCCGCCAAGTATGATGCCTCGAAAATTGACAAATTAGAGGGTTTGGAAGCAGTCCGCAAAAGACCGGGCATGTATATTGGAGATCCAGATGAACGAGGACTCCATCATTGTGTTTTTGAAGTGCTGGACAATTCCATTGATGAGCACTTGGCTGGTTACTGTTCACGCATTGAAGTAAGCATTCATGTGGACGGCTCAGCCTCCATACGAGACGATGGCCGAGGTATTCCAGTCGACACGCACCCTAAATTCAAAATACCGGCTGTCGAGCTGGTGCTCACTAATCTGCATGCAGGTGGTAAATTTGGACAAGGGGCCTACAAATATTCAGGTGGTTTACACGGTGTAGGTGCGAAATGCGTAAACGCCCTTTCAGATTGGTTTAAAGTGGAGGTATCGCGGGACAACAGCGTCTACTTCATGGAATTTGAGCGAGGCAAAACGACACAGAAGCTATCAGTCATCGGAAAAAGCAACAGCACAGGCACACTGATCACCTTCAAACCCGATGCCACAATCTTCACGATCACCACTGAATTTAAATTCGAGATCCTGGCGAATCGCTTGCGAGAATTGGCCTTCTTGAATCCGGGATTGGTAATAATGCTTTCGGACGAGCGAGCAGACGAGAAGTCAGAGCGGTTTTTCTACAAGGATGGTATTGAAGAATTTGTAAAACAATTAGGACGCAACAAACAATTGGTTCACCCTACCCCTATCAGTCTTGCAGGCCACCGCACAATACAGGTTGAAGGGAAAGATGAGGAAGCCTATGTCGACTGTGTGGTTCAATACAACGACACTTACAACTCACAGATACTCTGTTTTGCGAATTCCATCCCGAATGCAGATGGCGGCACACATTTGACAGGATTCAGAACGGCATTGACGCGCGCAATCAACAAGTATGCCCGTGGCAACAACCTTTTGAAGGACAAGGACCAGAATATCTCAGGAGATGATGTTCGCGAAGGGCTGGTTTGTGTATTGAGTGTCAAGCTTCCCAATCCAAGGTTTGAATCACAGACCAAGGTGAAGCTGGTCAATACGGAAATCGAAGGTGTGGTTTCTTCCATCGTTTATGAGGGCTTGATGGAAATGTTTGATGGCAGCCCGGGGGTGGCTAAGCGTGTGGTCGAAAAATCATTGATGGCAGCGAGGGCCCGTGAGGCCGCCAAGAAGGCACGAGAAACAGTAAGAAAAAGTGCCATGACCGGTGGAGGGCTTCCTGGTAAATTAGCAGATTGCTCTGATCGCAACCCTGAGAACACTGAACTTTATATTGTTGAAGGTGACTCTGCTGGCGGTTCGGCGAAACAAGGTCGCGACCGTAAGTTTCAGGCAATCCTTCCTATTCGGGGTAAATTGATCAACGTCGAAAAGGCACGCCTGGACAAGGTTCTGCAGAACAACGAAATTCGCACAATGATCACAGCTGTGGGAACCGGGATAGGAACCGGTGATGGCGAAGGTTCGTTCAATCCCGATAAATTGCGCTACCACAAGGTGATTATCATGACAGATGCAGATGTCGATGGTTCTCACATTCGAACCTTGCTGCTGACATTTTTCTACCGTCACATGACGGATCTGATCAGTCGAGGCTATGTTTACATTGCCCAGCCCCCACTCTACCAAATCAGCAGAAGGCGCCATACGGAATATGTACCTGATGACGCTGCATTGAGCAAAATCCTCATTCGCCTTGGTTCCAGCGAGGTAAAACTCAAGAACTTGGCTGATAACGCAATTCTGGAAGATGAGCAACTCACTGAAATACTGGCTCTTCTTTCGTCGCTCGACAAGTTTGCGGACGCAATTCGTCGTCATGGAGGCGACTTTGCCGATTATCTCGAGCAACGCAGTGATGACGGGCATCTCCCCAAACACTTTGTTAAGATTCGAGCTGGAAACGAAGAATTCACTCATTTCTTCAAGGCTGAGGAAGAACTGGCTCAATTCGGTAAGGAAAATGTCGATCTGGGATTGTTCGGCGGTGATCAATCGGAATACTTTGAAAATGAAAAACCCAAGGACCGTATGACGAGGCGTGCCCGTCATATTGAACTTCATGAAAGCAAAGCAATTGAAAAATTGCTGGGACAGTTGACCGAAAAGGGCCTCAATGTTGAGCATTATTCAGCACAAGACAATCCTTTGTATGAGCTGATCGAAGGAGAAGGTGAGAAACAGCAAATCAAACCACTGTTCTCCATTGCTGAAATCCTCGATAGCATCAAGGAAGTCGGTCAACACGGTCTTGAAATTAAGCGTTTCAAAGGTCTGGGTGAAATGAACCCCAAACAGCTCTTCGAGACAACGATGGATCCGGACACTCGCAAGCTCTTGAAAGTCGACCTCACGGACGCAGTAGAGGCAGAAGAAATGTTCACCAAGCTGATGGGAGATGAAGTAGAGCCTCGCAGGCAATTTATTGAAGACAATGCATTGAACGTTCGGAATCTCGACGTTTAATCAGCACTCCAAACAGGCAATGCAGTCGATAGTTCACCCAATTTTAACCACCCCTCGGTCGTAAGGACCGATCCAAGATATTCATAGCAACCTATGGCGGAATCCGATTCCACAAAAAACACACCACCCAAAGGCGGATGGATCGAAAAGATCAACGTCGCCGATGAAATCAAGAACTCGTTTCTGGACTATTCGATGTCAGTCATCATCTCGCGCGCCCTGCCGGACGTACGGGACGGACTGAAGCCGTCGCAGCGTCGTATTCTCTATGCGATGAATGATCTGGGTGTGGGTCCATCAAAAAAGCACATCAAGTGTGCCAAAATTGTCGGTGAGACAATGGGTAATTACCATCCCCACGGGGATCAGGCCATTTACCCGACTTTGGTACACATGGCTCAACCATGGGCGATGCGTGACACATTGATTGAGGGACAGGGTAATTTTGGATCAGTCGAAGGCGATCCGCCTGCTTCCATGCGTTACACGGAAGCACGCATGACACACTTGGGTTCCATTCTGATGGACGACATGGAAAAGGACACTGTCGACTTTGTTCCTACCTATGACGATTCCACAGTAGAACCCACCGTTTTCCCTTCTTCTTTTCCGAATCTATTGGTCAATGGTGGCACCGGTATCGCGGTGGGGATGGCGACGAACATCGCTCCTCATAATCTTGGAGAGGTAATCGATGGCATTACTGCTCAGATCGATGATCCAGCGATAACCATTGATGGCTTAATGGAACATATCAAAGGCCCGGATTTCCCGAGCGGTTGTCAAATCTGCGGACTTGATCCTATCCGTCAATACTTGACCACTGGCAGGGGAAGCCTTCGAATTCGAGGTCGTGTCGAGGTAGAAACAACCAAGACAGGCAAAGAGCAGATCATCATTACCGAGATTCCATTCAATGTGAACCGGGCGGTATTGGAAGAACGCATTGCGCAGCTGGTCAACGAAAAGATCATCACTGAAATTTCGGCGCTTCGGAATGAATCGGACGAAAAGACTCGACTCGTCATCGAGTTAAAACGTGACGCCATCCCCAAGGTGGTCATCAATAATCTCTACAAACACACTCAGCTGGAGACGACTTTCAGTGTCAACATGTTGGCCATTGATCAGCAGAAACCAAAGATCCTGAATCTCAAGGAGATCATCAATTGCTACATTGAGCATCGCCGTGAGGTCATTCTTAGACGCACACGCTTTGAGTTGAAAAAAGCTGAGGCGCGGGCGGAGATTCTGGAGGGCTATTTAATCGCTCTGGCAAATCTGGATGACTTTATCCGCATCATTCGAGAATCAGCCAATCGTGAGGAAGCCAAAACCAAATTATTAGCTTATGAATTTTCGCGGGAAACCGTGGAACAATTCGGCATTCTCATTCGCAGTGATGCAAGACTGAATAATGGCCGGTATGAGTTCAGTGTAGCCCAGGTAAATTCAATTCTGGAGCTTCGTCTCTACCAGTTGACCGGCATGGAAACAGACAAGGTTAAGAAGGAGTATGGTGAACTCATTGAAACCATCCGGGACTTGATGGATATCCTGGCCAGAGAAGTTCGTGTGCTTGCAATCATCAAAGAGGAACTTCAGCGAGTGCGTGAAAAATATGCCACTCCGCGACGTTCTGAATTGATTCCTTTCCACGGCAATATGCTCATTGAAGACTTGATCGCCAATGAGCCTGTGATCATCACCCTGACACACAATGGCCTCATCAAACGCACAAACCTTACCGAATACCGTGCCCAGCGACGTGGAGGTAAAGGTGTGATTGGTATGGCGACCAAAACCAAAAGTGTGGTTGAGGGCAAAAATAAGGATTTTGTAGAACACCTGTTCACTGCCAGCACGCATGATTATTTGATGTTTTTCACGAACACCGGACGTGTTTTCGTTGAGCGAGTGCATGAAGTTCCGGAGATGAGTCGAACCTCCCAGGGACGAGGCATTGCCAATGTCCTCGAATTACAGCCCAACGAAAAAATTGCGGCCCTTATTCGTGTTGAATCTCAATCGGATGAAAAGAAAAAAGATACCACCTGGGAGCAACCTGGCTTTCTCCTTTTCGCTACCGAAAATGGGACGATCAAAAAGACAGAATTGTCCGCTTTCAAAAACCATCGAAAAGGCGGCATTCGTGCCATCAAGATTTTGGAAGAAGATCGCCTGATTGAAGTCAAACTCACGAACGGCGAAAACAATGTTATCTTGATCACTCGAAATGGTAAGAGCATTCGATTCAATGAAACCGATGCACGATCCATGGGACGTGTAACCACGGGCGTGCGGGGCATTTCTCTGGCAAATGATGACAAAGTAGTCGGCCTATCCATTATCGAAGAAGGTGCCACCCTGCTGGTGGCCAGTGAAAAAGGCATTGGTAAACGCACCACCTTTGAAGAGTATCGCCAACAAACCCGAGGTGGTAAGGGAATCATCACCATGCGTACAACCGATAAAACAGGTGGCATTGTGGGTGCTCTGACCGTGCATAACCACGACGAGATCATGCTGATTACGGTCGGGGGGCAGATGGTGCGGATCAAGGTGGATGACGTTCGTGAAACAGGTCGAAACACCATGGGCGTCAAACTGGTCGAAACCGGTAAAAAAGATAAACTTCAGGCCATTGCTCCTGTCATCAGCGAAGAAAGCGCAGATGAGGATACGGAGGAAGAAGGCAGCAATAATATCGGAGATGATACTCCACCAGAACCAACTGCTGAAGGTTCCGATGAGGCGGCTCAGGAACCGACTGAGTCCTCTGATGAGTAAACCTTGTTCAATTTAAGGCAATCATCCCGTCGAGCTTTGCTGATCGGCGGGGTTTTTATTTCCAGGTTCGCTACTGCAAGTGTTTAAGAATGTGTGGGAGCCACAAGATTCTGGCGCAGTTGGCACAAGGCAATGACAAACGAGGCAACCAAAGAACAGGTCAAGCCGGGCATATTGCGAGCGTTAAGAATTATCCTTGCCCTCATGAGTCAGCGAAAGAGATGAAGTTCTCCCGACAATTACGTCAAATGAGGCCCCATGATATCCTGCTGAAATTGAGCGCATCTTCCGTTTTTTCAACTCCATTCCCGTTCAAGTTAAGCTATGAATAACTCGACGGATAGGAGCATGAGATATTGATGAAAAGGCTCGAGCCGGTTCTCATCAGCCGCTGTCAGAGACAGCTTGAGTTTGTTGTTTGCCCGTTGTCGATAAAAGGACTTTGACTCAAACCTGCTTGCTCGAAGAATACCTATTTGGCATCAAACTCAAAGCAAACTGCCTCCTGATCATTACGAACGAGAAGGTAAGGCCAAGCGAGACAAGGCGGGTTCCAGGTCTTGCCATCGATAGCATGCCACTGAGAAATCACCTTGGGTTCTTCAGGATTGATCTCCATCCAGAGGACATCGCCTTTTTCAGAAAGGATCATGATGGCATTATCCAGAAGGAATATCTGACCATGACCATAGCGACCATCCTTCCATTGACGGCGTCCTTTTTTCAAATCAATGCAGGCCATCATCCCGTCGTCAAGACCGTAAACAAAACCATCTCTGGCAACCACATTGGTAAACTTGGCCTTCATGCTCCGTTGTTTCCAAATTTGCTCCGCGGTCCAATCACCTGATTCGTTGGCTTTCACCTCCAGTAAAGCGCACCCTATTCCATACCCACTGGAAATGAATACCCTTGAGTCTGGCAATACAATGGGGACGGCCACATCAGGATACTGAGATCCCCAAGAAATATCCCAAAGCATTTGATCACTGTCAGTAGCGAATCCGGCAAAACCTCTGTGATGCATGTAAAGCAACTGGGTGACATCTCCCCACTGTGCCATGATCGGGGAACTGTAACTGGCTGAAACTTTCGGGTATGAGCGAACCAGCGAGCCGGTTTCTAAATCATAAACCCGTAATCCACTTTCACCACCTTCTCCCGTCGGCACAATGACTTGTGATTGCATGACCAGCGGTGATGGACTGAACCCCCATTCAGGGACCTTTGCCTGAGCTTCATCGATCACGTCATGTGACCAAATCAATTCACCATTAGAACGTTTGAGACAGTTCAAAACTCCAGTGCTTCCCATCGTGACAAGAAAGTCTCCAGAAATAGTGGGTGTCGCACGTGGCCCATTACCAGCAATGACTGATGAGTAATCCGCAAGGTAACTGTATTCCCAAAGCAGGCTGCCTGTTGAAAGCTG
>JBDQII010000244.1:0-7677 GCA_040264395.1 Verrucomicrobiota bacterium | reverse complement strand
GATTGATGTCTCACGAGATGAATTGGAAAAATCGCCACTGGATCTGGAACAAGTGGAAGGGCTGTCTCAGCAAGCGCATCAGCGGCTTGGGCGCGCGCTCAACCAGATGCCTCTTTTTGCACCAAAACCTCCAAATAAGAAACCTTGAGCCATGCATAAACAAGTTGAAAAAAAAGCGATGAACACAAGAATGACGCGGCGACACTTCCTTAAAACATCTGGAGCATCTTCGTTGGTAATGGCCACAGGAATACAAGCGGGAGAGGAAGCAATTGGAAATCTTCGACTCGGTCTGATTTCTGATATCCACTATGCCGATTTGAAGACGGCGGGTTCGAGGCACTATAGGGATTCGCTTACCAAGGTGAAAGAAGCCATCGCAAGATTTAATGCCTCTGATCTTGATATGGTGATCTGTCTGGGAGATTTGATTGATGCGGGTAAAAGTGTTGAAGAGGAATACTCGCATTTGGAAAGGGTTTACGAGGAGTTCAAACAGTTGAAGGTTCCCTGCCAGTTTGTTCTGGGGAATCATTGTATTTACACCTTGACCAAGGAGGAATTTTTAAGAGGCGTGAATCAGGAATCTTCCAATAGTAGTTTGAACATTAAGGGTGTGCGACTGGTTTTTCTGGATGCATGTCATCGAAAGGACGGCGTGAGTTATGGTCGTAAGAATTACCAATGGACGGATACCGATATTCCCGAAGAGCAACGAAAATGGCTCAAGAAAGCGTTGGCACAGGATTCGCAGCCCACGTTGGTCTTTGTGCATCAGCGGCTTGATGTGGAAGGGAATTATGGCATTCACAGTGCGCCTGCCGTTCGGGAAATTCTTGAAGATTCTGGTGAAGTTGCCGCCGTGTTCCAGGGGCATAATCATGTGAATGAACACAAAACCATCAATGGCGTTCATTATGTCACCATCAATGCCGTGATTGAAGGCCCGGCGCCTGAGAATAATGCTTTTTCAATTTTGGAATATTCACCTTCCGGTCAAGCCATAAGAGTGGAGGGGTTTTATAATCAGGCGAACTACAATCTTTGACTTGCAATTGTTCAGCTAGGGTATGCGTTTCTTTCCTAAGAATCTTCCTGAGGCACTTTGGAAGCGAATATTAATCCGATGCTTCTTTCTCGGTCTCTACGGATTTATCGGGTTGATATTGTTCATAGTGGGTGTCATCGCTCTTTTTCAGATACCTGGAGTAACGGGTTGGGTAATGTCATCACTCTTAAAATCAGGTTGGTCGGCTTTCCCTGACTTGAAACCTCGGGCTTTAACCGATGGTACGCCCTCAGGGCAACAGATCATTCACAACCCGCAACCTTCGAATGCGTTTGAATTGTTTCAATGGGATAAAATTTGGAACGCACATTTCAAATTTACAAGTAATCAGTGGGTGATGCTTTCTCCCAGGGATATTCCTCCCTTGAAAGGCGGATTATCACCCAAGCAAAACCTGCGTAACCCGCTTGCCAGTCGCTCTGGTTTGCTTGGTGTGATTGGCTGGGATCTTGACTGGTCCGATGCAGAATCACTGGATTTCAATGGCACGAAATTTACCAATGTTGCCGTGCGTTACAAGGGTAACGGCACCTTTCTAGAGTCTAAGAATAATTACAAGCGCTCACTCAAAGCTGACCTCAATGAACACGTCAAGGGTCAGCGTCTGGCCAAGCAGGAAACGTTGAATTTCCATAACCTGCTTGCGGATCGTTCGTGCGTTAGTGACACCATGGGGTATCGATATTTCAGGCAAATCGGCGTGCCCAGTCCGGGAACGAGCTTCGTTGAAGTGACTCTTGAAATTGAGCATGTTTTTCAGCCGTCCTTATTAGGGCTTTATCTGTTGGTGCAAAAACCCAATGAGTCTTGGTTAGTCAAAAATTTCGGTAAAAAAGGTGGCGCACTGCTCAAACCAGTGACGGTCGACCTTCTGAAGTTCCTTGGAGAAGATTGGGCTGCATATGAAGCAATCTATGGACCGAAAACAGAACTGAGCGATGCCCAGCAAAAACACATTATGGATGCTGCAAGGTGGGTGACGAACTTGTCCGGATCTGCTGCGGATGGGGCTTTGCAGCGATACTTTGATTTGGATAACCTCGCCCGTTTTTTTGCGGGGCAGGTGCTGCTGTCGAATTTTGATGGCATCCTTTTCAACGGTCAGAATTTCCTGATGACACTGGAGCCTGATACCCATTTGATCGGATTTGCTCCCTGGGACCTGGACCATTCCTGGGGTGAATTTCCTTTGACGGGGACGCTTAAGCAGCGAATCCATGCCAGTATCCACAGACCCTGGATCGGGGGTAATTTCTTTGTCGAAAAACTGTTTGCGATTTCTGATTTCAAACAGCGTTACCTGCAAGAAATTCAGGAACAGATCGAAAAGCATTTTGTCCCTGAACAACTCAATGCCGACATTGATCATCTCGCCGGTATCATTCGTCCATTCGTTTACAAGGAGCCTGCGCCCAGGCTCGAAAAGTTTGATATTGCGCTCAAGGCTGAATTCGTTCCTCAACAAGATTTCGATAATCCGATGGATCCCAACAGGCCCGCTCACCAAATCAAAAGATTCATCAACGATCGTCACGAATCTGTGCGTGCGCAGCTGGCTGGTAAGGAAGAGGGTGTGGTTATTACTCTTGAGCAGTGATGGGATTTTGAGGGGGAGGGCTTCTATTTCTCATGGCCATCCCGGCGTCTGGAACTCAAACTACCAAGGAGTAAGAACGCAAAGAAAGTTTTTTATAGCCATGACAAAAGGGGTAAAGGGGTATTCATCACGCCTTCATACAAACACTAGGCAATCCTTGCGTATTTGAGTCCTGCAATTGGAACGGGCATGCGGCTGGATAATCACCTTCAGCTATTTGCAATCCCTGGAATTGAACGAACGGGATGTGATGGGACACTTGTCGCTTGATTTTTGCCCTCAAATAAGAGTTGATGTCATACATGAAATTCAACTCTCTTCGTCAAGGACTGGCTCCATGTGTCCTTGGCGCCTTGATGTCCATGTGTGCGCTTAAATCTGATTCTTACAAAGTTTATGTCGGAACCTACACGGGTAAAGATAGCGAGGGAATATACGCGTTCGGGTTTGATAAGCAGACAGGCAAGCTGACTTCCGATGTTAAATTGGTCGCCAGAACAGAGAATCCGTCCTTCCTGTCGCTGCATCCTACCAAACCACTTTTATACGCTGTGAACGAAACCGGAAATTTCAACGATGAACCGACCGGAGCGGTCAGTGCTTTCCGGTTGAACGAAAAGGATGGAAGTCTGGATTTGATCAATCAAGTAGCCAGCCGAGGCAAGGCGCCCTGTCACCTCGAAGTAGACGCCACCGGAGGCTCCGTTCTGGTAGCAAATTATACGAGTGGTACCGTATCTGTTCTACCGATTGAAGAGAATGGTGGGCTGGGAACGACAGCTGATGTGGTTCAGCATCTGGGTTCCAGCGTGAACACCCAACGTCAGGAAGGGCCTCATGCTCACTGTATCAATCTGGACGGGCACAATCGTTTTGCCGTCGCTGCTGATCTAGGGGTGGACAAGGTTTTTGTCTACCCATTTGATGCCGAACGAAACCGATTTGATGTTTACAAAGCTTCTTCCGTATCCCTTCGGCCGGGGGCCGGGCCACGGCACTTTGCCTTTCACCCCAACAACAGATTCGGGTATGTGATCAATGAATTGAACAACACGGTGACGGTTTTCAAATGGGATTCCAAAAGGGGAAATCTGGAAGAATTGCATTCACTTTCCACTTTGCCTGAAGGATTTGAAGGTGGGAATAGTACGGCTGAACTGTTCATCCATCCTACTGGGCAGTTCTTGTATGGATCCAATCGTGGGCATCACAGCATCGTGGTATATCAAGTAGATGAAGAAAGCGGCAGATTGAGCTATGTCGAAAACGAATCCACTCAGGGAGAAACACCAAGGAGTTTCGGGATCGACCCCAGTGGGAAATTTTTGTTGGCAGCAAACCAATCCTCAAACTCCATCGTGGTTTTTGAAATTGATTTGGTAACAGGTGCTTTGAATGCCACGGGCACACACATTGATGTGCCGACTCCCGTTTCCGTGGTGTTTCGGTAATGGTATCCTGATTTGGATCGTTTGAGATAACCTGATGCCTGTGGTGTGAGTGGCATCGTACCTGCTCACTTCCTTTCTTCAAATATGAATAATCTGTCCCCGAGAACAAAAGATCCAATGCAGTTGTCACCTCTGTCAGCCTGCCCTAAAAGTTACTGCAAGCTTCTGGTCGCTGCTCTGTTGATACCAACACTGTGGATGCGTGCTGACTTGGTGATTACTGAAATAATGTATCACCCGGCGGGGGAATCCCTTGACGACGGAACCGAGTCTCTTGAATTTATCGAACTCACGAACACAGGGCCGGCAGTGATTCAATTGGGGAATTATCAATTTTCCCAAGGTATTGAATTTGTATTTCCCAATGGCTCGAGTTTACAGCCCGGTTCTTTTCTGTTGGTGGCAGGGGATAGCAGTGCGGTCAAACAGCATTATGGTGTTCAAAATGTCATTGGTAATTATACCGGGCAATTGAGCAATGCCGGCGAAACCATTCGACTGGTGGACTCCCTTGGCGAAACGGTGCTCAGATTTCGTTATGGAACAGCAGGGGCTTGGCCTGCCTCGGCGGATGGAGCAGGACATTCCCTGATTTTGAAAGATCTTGCCTCAGATAATGACCTATCCTCCAGTTGGCAATCAAGTCGTGCTCTCGGAGGTTCACCAGGTATGGCTGAACCAGCGGGTAATGAGGGCAATCTTCAACGCATGCTGATTCAAAAAGGGTCACAGGGTTTTTACTTTAAGGGCGTGAAGGAGCCCAGCAATGGAAACACCGATTGGTCCAAGCCTGCATTCGATATGGGCAATGCATGGTTGAGTGGGAGAACTGGGTTTGGATACAGCAACAACGCGGCAGAGGCATCACATCTGAGTACTATCCTTAATGATATGCGGAATAATTATCTGTCGGTCTACGTGCGTGTTCCCTTTCAAGTGACTGGATCAGATCTTCAGCGGCTGAAATCCCTTCAGCTAACCATGAACTATGATGATAGTTTTGTGGTATACCTGAATGGTGTGCGTGTAGGGGCTGAAGGAGTCAACGGAAATCCTCCTGCCTTTGATCAAAATTCCATTGCTGGTTCGGATTATGATCCAAAAACAATCAACCTTACATCACGAAAAAAGGTGCTGGTTTCCGGGCGTAATTGGCTGGCCATCCAGGGGCATAACATAGGAATTGGAAATAGTTCTGATTTTGTGCTCGCGCCTGAGTTAAGCCTCAGCTTGGAAGAACTTCCAAGCCTTGAAGAGCAACAGCGTGCAGTGGTCATCAATGAAGTTTTCACCAATGGCTCTGAGCTGTCTGATTACGTGGAACTTTACAATCCGACGGATACACCAGTGGATGTAGCGGGCATGTGGCTGTCAGATAAACCCGATCCATTGATGCTCTACCAGATCCCCAACGGATCAATCATTCCGGCTCAGGGTCACCTGGTCATTGAGGTGAATGTCGATCAAGCTGGTTTTGGTTTGAGCTCACAGGGTGAATCCATTTTTCTCTCATCGAAAGATGGTTCCTACGTGGCCGCATCTTATGCCTTTGGGCCAATGGAAACGGATATGTCCCTTGCTCGTTTTCCTGATGGCGGCGATCAGTGGTTTTATCAGAGCACATCCACACCCGGGCAGGAAAATCAACGAAACCGACATGGTGCTGTGGTCTTAAATGAAGTGATGTATCATCCGCAGCTCAACGAAAATGCTGAATTCATTGAGATCAGCAATATTTCCAGCGAGGAGATATCCATTGGGAATTGGAGCTTGGCTGGTGTGAACTTTCAGTTTCCTGGGGCTGCATCTTTGTCTGGGAATGGATTTCAGCTCATCGCCAGCGATGCCGAATCAGCTGCGTTTGAATTTGGTATTCCCCTTTCCCGGGTGGATGAGGTCTTTCGGGGACGTCTGCGCAATGGTGGGGAATCGCTTGGGCTGCTGGATGCGTTTGATGTGGCAGTCGATTGGATTGATTTTTCGGACTCCGCGCCCTGGCCAGTGACTGCAGATGGTTTGGGCTCTTCCATTGAAAGGGCATGTTGGGATGATCGTGTCAATGCAGCGGGTCAATGGTTTGGTTCACCGATCGGCATGCCTTCGCCCGGTAGTCCCAATTTTCTGAGCGATTGTCCTCCTGATGCACCTGAAAGGGTCGTGATCAGTGAATTTCTCTATCATGCCGCAGCCGATAACGAGGATGAATCTCTCTACGAGTTCATCAAATTACAAAATATCAGTGATCAAGTTGTTGATCTGGGGGGGTGGGCGATTGCCGGCAGCACGTTTTATTTGTTTTCGGACCAGACCTTTTTACCAGCGGGAGGACATTTGACAGTGGCTGTGTCACCCGATCAACTCGCCGGAGAGTTTAATTTTGGTAATACCCTCCTTTCCGAACCCTTGATCGGCACACTACCGAATGGCGGGGGGGAAATCGCTTTAATACGACAGGACGGCCGCTTGACCGACCGAGTTTGTTACGACGATGATTTTCCGTGGCCTTCTTTGGCTGATGGGATGGAAAGTCATCCCAAACTTGGATTCTCGTTGAGGCGAAACTGTGATATGGAATCCGGCGAACTCCCCGGTAATTGGGTTGCTGCTGAAGCCCCTGCGCCGCATGTGCCAAATCCTGACTGGGACTGTGGATTGTTGAACGGACCGCAATCGATTACCCTTAGCCCCGATAAAGTAGTGGCTTCAACAAGACCTGTCATTTCAGTTCAATGGCCGTCCGCTGCACGGTTGGATACGATTCAAAATGTGATTATCGAATACTTTGTGGACGATCATGAGACTGAAAACGAAACGATTGCCGAGCTTGTGATGCGTCCTGATATCGATGCCCAGGGAGCGGAATTGAGGGAGCAATACTCAGTGATGTTACCTGCTTTGTCTGCTAATTCGGTGGTGCGTTATCGCATCCGTCTGCAGCTTGAGGGTGGGCGGAATATTTTGAGTCCTTCACCTGAAAGAGACGCGTTTGAATGGCATGCTTACTTTGTGGATCCAGAGATTTCCACGAATCAACCCAATCAATACCACCTGTTCCTTTCATCTGCCAATTGGAGACGCCTTCACTCATGGACCAATGCAGGCCGAGTTTCTGGAAGTCAGCCCAACCCGACATGGAATAATGAGGTGCCAGCCACTTTTGTTACGATGGGCCAGGTCTTTGATGTGACCGTAAGGCATCAGGGAAGTCGTTGGAATCGTCGTGGTGGAAGCAACATATCCTTCGATTGTCCTTCTCATCAAAATGGTAACGCGCAGGTAAGAAGCTGGCGTGTTCGTTTTCCTTCTTACAGAAATTGGGATGGACTGGATATCATTCATTTGCAGAAGCAATCAGGTTGGCCTCAGCGTATCTCCTTCAAGATGTTTGAACTGGCTGGTGTCCCATCTCCGCGTACCTCCTGGTCGGATCTGCGGATCAATGGATGTAACTTCAACCGGGATGCATTTCAAATTGAACGTCCGGGCAAGGATCTGGTGGGTCGCTGGTATGACGAAGTAGGTGATCTCTTCAAGTCACAGGGTTACACTGGGGATGAGGG
>JBDQII010000243.1:0-7745 GCA_040264395.1 Verrucomicrobiota bacterium | reverse complement strand
TACCTTACTTGACGCTCCAGTTTTGTTGTTTCCATCAATTTCATTGGGGATCAGGTTCCCCAAAAAAGGTTTTCAGTAAATCTGATTTACAGCCTCTTGAAGATGCTTTTACATCCTGCTCATTAAACAAGCATTTTCCGCACATGACAAACGCAGCGAAATATATTGATACCATTTGTAAGGAGTTGAATCTACGGCCAGGTCAGGTTTCAGCAACCGCCAAGTTAATTTCTGAGGGGGCGACTGTTCCCTTTATTGCGCGTTATCGCAAAGAGGTAACCGGGATGTTGGATGAGGTTGCAGTGACTCATATTCGTGATCGCATGCAGCAATTGGTCGAGCTGGACCAGCGTCGCGATTCGATTTTGAAGTCGCTTGAGGAACGCGAATTGCTCACGGATGGATTAAAGAGTGCCATTCTAAAGGCTGAGTCTCTTACGACGCTGGAGGATTTATACCTGCCCTATCGTCCAAAACGCCGGACCCGTGCCATGATCGCTAGAGAAGCTGGTTTGGAGCCGTTGGCGGTCAAAGTCTTTGAACAAATTGATTTTGATGTCATCACCGAGGCGAAAGGATACATCAATCCAGAGAAGGAAATCATCAATGAGGAAAAAGCGTTGGCTGGAGCAAGGGACATCATCGCTGAATGGATCAATGAAGAGGCCGGTGCCCGTGAAGAAATCCGTGAGCTCTACAAGTCCAAAGCATTGGTAAGATGCAGAGTGCTTGGAGGGAAGGAGGATGAGGGGCAAAAATACCGGGATTATTTTGATTGGAACGAACCGCTGTCCAAAGTCCCTTCGCATCGTTTGCTTGCCATGCGAAGAGGAGAAGCGGAGGGGATACTGATACTGAGGGTTCATCCAGAAGAGGAAGATGCCCATTACAAGCTCGAACGCCATTTTGTCAAAGGAGTGAGTTCGGCATCCAAACAGGTGAAATTGGCGGCTGAAGACGCATACAAGCGATTGCTCGGACCATCCATTGAAACGGAGATGCGGATGGATTCTAAAAAACAGGCGGATGAACAAGCCATGCAGGTTTTTGCCGACAACCTTCGCGAACTTCTCCTTGCGTCACCTTTGGGTGAAAAGGCCATGCTGGCGGTGGATCCTGGCTATCGAACTGGTTGTAAAACAGTGGCTCTCAGTGCGCAGGGCAAGCTATTGCATCATGATGTGATTTACTTGACCTCCTCAGAAGGTGAGAAAATGGAGGCAGCACGCAAAGTTGCCCGTTGGATGAAGGAATTTAAACTTGAAGCTGTTGCCATTGGAAACGGAACGGCCAGTCGGGAAACAGAGCAGTTTTTCAAACGTCTTCCTCTTCCCAAAGGTCTCCCTATTGTCATGGTGAACGAAAGCGGGGCCTCGGTTTACAGTGCTTCCGAAGCTGCCCGTGAAGAATTTCCCAATTACGATTTAACGGTTCGAGGTGCCGTGTCCATCGGTCGACGATTGATGGATCCGCTGGCCGAGCTAGTGAAAATCGATCCCAAGTCAATAGGTGTTGGGCAGTATCAGCATGATGTGGATCAAAATGCACTGAAACGCTCACTCGATGACGTGGTGCTGAGTTGTGTGAACAAAGTAGGCGTTGAAGTGAACACTGCCAGTAAACAGTTGTTGAGCTACGTTTCTGGTCTTGGTCCTCAATTGGCCGATAACATTGTGTGTCATCGCAATGAAAATGGCCCTTTCAAATCTCGCAGCGAGCTCAAGAAGGTCGCACGACTTGGGCCAAAGGCATACGAGCAGTCGGCCGGATTCCTTCGCATTCGTGATGCATCCAATCCACTTGACCGCAGCGCTGTGCACCCGGAGCGATATGGTCTGGTAAAATCCATGGCGACCGATGTTAATTGCTCTGTTGAGGACTTGATGAAGAATCCAGTCTTACGCCAGAAAATCAAACTGGAAGCTTATCAAACCGATGAGGTTGGGCTGCCCACATTGACGGATATCATGGAAGAGCTGACCAAGCCCGGACGTGACCCTCGCAGTCAGTTTGAAGCGGTTGAATTTCAGGAAGGTATCGAGAAACCCGAAGATCTTTCACCTGGTATGAAACTTCCAGGTATTGTGACCAATGTCACAGCATTCGGTGCCTTTGTGGATATAGGTGTGCATCAGGACGGTCTGGTTCATATCAGTCATCTGGCCGATCAATTTGTCAAAGATCCTGCTGATTTTGTGAAAGTGGCTCAAAAGGTAAATGTGACCGTGTTGGAGGTGGACCTCGCTCGTAAGCGCATTGCCCTTTCGATGAAATCCAACCCTGAAATCGGTAGTGCCTCACGCCCTCAAAGATCTCGCGAACGCTCAGGTGTCAGGCATGAAACATCCCGGCACAAAAGAGAGGAATCAAAACCACCTACCAATGACTGGTTTTCTCAAGCGCTTTCCAAGGCAGAATCTCACAAGAAACGATGAGTCCTGCTGGTAACTTTTGGTAATGCGTCCCGTTTTCCATCAGTAAGGCAAGATGTGTATAACAAAAAACACCTGCTCGAACAGCAGGTGTTTTTTGTTTAAAAGGATTCTCCAAACAAGACAGCTCTACTTCTGGACAATCATGTGATTAACAAACGACTAAGATTTGACCTATTTGGCCTCTGCTTTACTTCTGGCTTTTTGAGGGGTTGCCGGACAAACCTCCATTGCTTTTTCGACAGTGTCTTTGGCCGTCAATCCGTATTTGTTTCTCAGGTCAGCAACAGACGTTGCATGCTCGACGAACTGGTCAGGCCATCCGACGCGCAGAACCGGTGTGGTGACCTGCTTGTCACCATAAAGTTCCATGACAGTTGAACCATAGCCGCCAGGCAAGTTGTGATCTTCCATCGTGATGACCAAATCCGCAGCCTGCCCATAGAAAAGGGTCGTCGCTTCATCGATTGGTTTGGTAAATCGTGGGTTGATGACTGCGACGTCATAGTTGTTTTCAATCAGCTTGTCTGCTGCCTCACGGGCCATGGAATTCAAATTGCCCAGACCAAAGATGGCAATCTTGAGTCGATTGTTGTTTTCGAAATTACGGATGACTTCGGCTTTGCCAACTTCCAGTAACTTGGGTTCATCTTTAATATCGACGCCCTCTGCAGCGCCGCGTGGGTACCGAATGAAGGTAGGATGTTTGCAGTGCGTCGCAGTGAACATCATATCAGCCAACTCATCTTCATCCTTTGGCGCCATGGCGATTATGTTGGGGACACATCGCAGGTAAGCTATGTCAAAAAGTCCGTGATGAGTAGGGCCATCTTGAGGGGAAAGGCCTGCACGATCCATGCAGAAAATGACAGGCAAATCCTGCAGAGCTGCATCGTGTATGATGCAGTCAAAGGCCCGCTGCATGAATGAACTGTAAATGGCGACGACAGGATGAAGTCCCATGGTAGCCATTCCACAGGCAAAAATAACGGCATGTTCTTCTGCGATGCCTACATCGAAGTAACGGTCAGGCATTTCTTTTTCCAGGAATTTTAAACCTGTGCCGGTGGGCATTGCTGCAGTGATCCCAACCAGTGTGCTATTTTTTTTGCAGAGTTCGACCAGTTTTTTACCAAAGACATCCTGCCAGGCAGGTGGGCCGCTTTTTCCCTTGATGGCAACACCGGTTTTGATGTCGTAAGGTCCGACACCGTGCAATTTTTCAGGATGATTAACGGCTGCTTCATACCCTTTGCCCTTCTGAGTCATGACGTGCAGCACGATCGGCTGCTCGCATGATTTTGCAAACTCAAGTGCTGCTATCAGCATAGGTAAGTTATGGCCATCGATAGGGCCGAGATATCTCAGGCCCATTTCTTCAAAAATCAGGCTGCTGCCAAATCCACCGCGTCCATCTACATCACCTTTGTTGGCCGATTCTTCAAGCACGAGGTTGGAGACTGTTCCCTTCAGTACTTCTTCGGCTTTATGGCCCAGTTTCAATGCCAGATCACCCTTGGGGATCTTCTTCATCAAACGCTGGAAATCCTTCTGCAATCGATTGTAGGAAGGATTGGTGATCAATTTGTTGAGATATTGAGCGATCGCACCCACATTTTTCGCAATGGACCATTCGTTGTCATTGAGGATGCCAATGAATTTCTTGGTGGAGTGCCCAATGTTGTTGAGGGCTTCGAAAGAAATTCCGTTGGTGAGTGCTGCATCCCCAAAGATGGCAACGACGTTTTCATCCGTGCCTCGCTGATCTCGGGCGACAGCGATTCCCAGAGCAGCAGAAAGCGCGGTGCCCGCGTGGGCAGCGCCGTAACTGTCATGCTCGCTTTCGGACCTGAGAGCAAAACCATTCAGACCATCCGTGGTTCGGATGGTATTGAAGCGTTCCTTTCGCCCTGTGAAGAGCTTGTGAACGTAGGTCTGGTGGCTTACGTCCCAGACAAACTTGTCATGGGGTGTGCTGAAACAGCGGTGCAGAGCAATGCTCAATTCCACCACCCCCAGGTTTGGGCCAAGATGGCCTCCGTGTTTCGATAAACCCTGAATTAGTTCCTGTCGGACATCATCCGCCAAGCTCTGTAATTGATCCAAAGTCAGCTTTTTGATGTGCTCCGGGCTGTCTACCATGTCCAAATAACGACTCATATACGACTTAATTAATAAGGTGGATGATTATTCGGAATCCTCTTCCAGTGTCAATGGTTTGAGGCCAAATTCACCGTCACTTTTAGATTCCAAGAGCTGAATACGTTCTTCAGCCTTTTTCAGTTTGTTCTGGCACACCTGCTGCAAACGAACGCCTTCCTCATGGCATTCCAGAAGTTTTTCGAGAGGTAAGGACTCTTTCTCCATTGCATCCACAATGGTTTCCAGTTGTTTCAGGGCTTCCTCGAAGGAAAGCTCATCCAACTTTCTTTGGTTACTCTTGCTTGTTTTGGGTGCTTTGGCCACCAAAATACATTACCTTAGAATTAGCTGCGAGTCCATCATGTTTCTTTTTTGTGGAAAACCTTTCTCATTGCTTGAATTCCCCCCTTGAGGCAGGTTCAATCATCAAGAAGTTCTCGTGTTATGACATCATTATTCAATTTTTGGTTGCGAGGTTTAACTACCATATTCTCTCGATGGGCTTGTGGGTGTGGTTGCTTATGCCTGTCACTCCTGATTCAAGGAGAAGAAAACATCCAGTTTAATCGCGATATCCGCCCGATTCTCTCCGAGAATTGCTTCGAATGTCACGGTCCAGACCAAGCCCAGCGCAAGGGCGGATTGAGATTGGATACGCTTGCAGGAGCAACGGAAGATCTGGGGGGCAGCGCTGCAATCATACCCGGCAAACCTGAAGCAAGCTTGCTCGTTTCGCGAATAAAGACCCATGACAAGGATGACATCATGCCTCCTGCTGAGACAGGTAAGGAAGTCTCCGCTGAGGAGCTACGTTTGCTTGAAAGATGGATTCAAGAGGGTGCGGGTTACCAAATTCACTGGTCTTACGAGCCACCAGCACCTCCTCAGCCTCCGGTGATCGAAGCTGATTCCGTTTTGATCTCCAATGCAATTGACCAATTTATCCTCAAAAGAGTTTACGAAAACGGATTGGAACAATCCCAAATAGCTGATCGCTATAGCCTTGCAAGAAGAGTAGCCTTGGATCTAACCGGCCTCCCACCCACGTTGGAAGAGGCCGAACGGTATGTCCAGGACACGGATGTGCGAGCCTTCGAGCATTATGTGGATCGCCTTCTGAAAAAGGAGGCTTTTGGTGAGCACTGGGCTCGTCATTGGCTGGATCAGGCGCGGTATGCGGATTCGGCGGGTTATGCAGACGACCCTCCACGGACGATTTGGGGTTATCGTGACTATGTGACCCAATCCTTCAATGACAACAAGCCTTTCGATACCTTCACGATCGAGCAACTTGCCGGGGATCTACTTCCCAATCCCACTGAAGAGCAACAGATTGCGACTGCTTTCCATCGCAATACCATGACCAACAACGAAGGTGGAACCAATGATGAAGAATTTCGTAATGTTGCCATTGTGGATCGTGTCAACACCACTTGGGCGGTTTGGATGGGGACGACCATGGCGTGTGCTCAGTGTCACACCCACAAATATGATCCCATCTCGCAGGAAGAATACTTTCGATTCTTCGATATCCTCAATCAAACTGAAGATGCGGATAAACGCAACGAAGCTCCTCTGATTACGCTTCACACTGAGGAACACAAAAAGCGGATCAAAGAATTAAAAGATGAACAAACAAAACTGCAGCAAATTTTAAGAAGTTCTTCAATTGAGATTGATGGAGGCAGGCGTGAATGGGAAAAAATGCTCCTATCGAGTATGGAATGGTCCGTTCTGCATCCTGACCGCTGGTCTGTAAGCGAGGGAGAAAGTCTCCGAGTTGATGCTGATCACGTGATTCGTGCTCCCTCACCAAGTCCACATGCTGACTATCATCTCGAGTTTTCAATTTCCGAGGACAAAGCATTCACCGGCTTGAAATTGGAAACCATACCGCAGGAAGATTTACCCAAAGGTGGAGCAGGGTTTGCGGATGGAAATTTTGTCTTATCCGGCATTGATGTCAAATTGTTGCCTTCATCAGGAAATGAAATCTCAGGGCGCTACCTGCGACTGCGATTAAAGGGGAAGAATAATATCCTCTCCTTGGCTGAAGTGCAGGTTTTTCGGGGAGATACCAATTTGGCACTGAATGGCGTGGCAACGCAGAGCACGACTGATTTTGGAGGCAGCGCTGATTTGGCGATTGATGGTAATGTAGATGGAAATTACGCAGGTGCCAAGAGCACTACCCACAGTGCCATCTCCAGCGATCCCTGGTGGGAACTTGATTTGGGTAAACCAGAATCGATCGATCGTATTGCTGTCTGGAATCGGACCGACGGTAATAATCACAATCGCCTGGATGGCGTGATCATTGAGTTAATGGACGCGTCTCGCAACACAGTGTGGTCTGAAGTGCTGATCAAGGCCCCCAAAAAAAGCGTTTCTCTTGGACTGGACGGGGCGCGAGCTATTACTTTTGCAAAAGCCCATGCGAGTTTTTCTCAAAAGGGGTTTCATGCATCCAATCTGGTTGAAGAGAAAAATCAACAATCTCCAGGCTGGGCTATTGCTCCGCAGGTCGAGCAACCTCATCATTTGACGTTACTCGCTGATGCCCCGGTTGAACTCACGGCTGGTAGTCAATTATCCATCAGTCTCCGTCACAGCGCCAGCATCTCAAACTCAAACCTGGGTGCCTTTCGGTTATCCATGACCTCTGATGAGGAAGCCCTACTTATGGCAACTACACCCATGACCATTCTTGGTCTGGTCAAAACGCCTTTTCAGGACCGTGATCCAGCAGATCAAAAGCGCATTCTCGATTATTATCTCACCGTAGCACCATCCCTGGATGATGAACGTGCGCGACTGGCAGCCGTCGAAAAGGAAATAAATAGTATCAAGCCCTACACCACCGTCCCCGTTCTGAAAGCTTTAGATCAGGAGCAGCGTCGTGAAACTCGCATTCAGCGAAGAGGGAATTACTTGGACAAAACAGATTTGGTAGAGCCCGGCATTCCGGCGGTTTTTGCATCCAGCCTTTCTGAAATGCCGAGTGACCGGTTGTCCGTCGCCAAATGGTTGGTCAGCCGCGATAACCCATTGACAGCCCGTGTCATTGTGAATCGACTTTGGGAATCTGTGTTTGGCCTTGGATTGGTGCGCAGCAGTGAGGAATTCGGAGCCCAAGGCGACCTGCCTTCACATCCCGATTTGCTGGATTGG
>JBDQII010000242.1:0-7772 GCA_040264395.1 Verrucomicrobiota bacterium | reverse complement strand
TGACATTGCCAGACATGGCCGTTTTTGGGGCTAAAGATTATCAGCAAGCAGCCATCATCCGTAGAATGACCTCGAACCTGAACATTCCGGTCAAGGTAATTATAGCACCCACCATTCGTGAAAAAGACGGATTGGCCATGAGTTCTCGAAACGCCTACCTGAGTCAGGAAGAGCGCCGTCAAGCTCCCATTCTCATTCAAACTCTAACAGAGGCTGAAGGGATAGTCCGTTCATCACCTGATCAATCCGTTCAAACAACGAAAATCCAATCCATACTGAAGGCTCGAATCCGAACAAAAAAACTGGCCAGGCTGGACTATATCGCCTTTTTTGACCCGGACACGCTGCAACCTCTTGATAAAGTTTGCAAAGGGTCTCACGTGGCATTGGCTGTTTATTTTGGAAAAACCCGACTGATCGACAATATCAGACTCTGAAGAAATGCCAGACATGGACAACAAAACACCCATTCGTTCTTTTGATTTTATCGTTCTTGGTAGCGGTATTGCTGGTTTGACATTTGCTCTTAAGGCAGCCGAACACGGCAGCGTCGCCATCATCACCAAAAAACACAAGGCTGAATCCAATACGAATTATGCTCAAGGCGGTATAGCAGCTGTCACAAGCCAGGAAGACAGTTTTGAAACACACAATAACGACACCCGCGAAGCAGGCGCAGGTCTTTGCAAAGATGAAGTGGTGCGAACGATTGTCTCGGAAGGTCCAGATCGGATTGACGAACTCATTCAACTGGGTATGCGATTCAGTGAGCGGGAGATACCTGATTCAGGCGGTATCAAGGAATTGGATCTGGGGAAAGAGGGTGGACACTCCAAGCGTCGGATTCTTCATTGCAAGGATATCACTGGACGGGCGATCGAGCACGCTTTGTTGAATGCCATTGCTTCCAATGATCAAATAACAGTTTTTGAAAACCACTTTGCCATAGATCTCATTACTTCAAAAAAACTGAGGGTCAGTGGAGCTAATCGATGCTTGGGAGCATTTGTCCTGAACTGTGAGTCGCATGCAATAGAAACATACAGCGCACCAGTAGTCTTACTTGCGACCGGAGGCTGCGGCAAAGTTTACCTATATACGACAAATCCAGACATTGCCACAGGAGATGGAGTAGCGATGGCATACCGAGCCGGAGTGCCCACGGCAAACATGGAATTCGTTCAATTTCACCCAACCTGCCTTTATCACTCGAAAGCCAAAACGTTTCTCATCAGTGAGGCACTTCGAGGTGAGGGAGGAATTCTCAAATGCATCGAGGGAGAGGCATTCATGGAAAAGCAACACGAAATGGCATCCCTTGCTCCAAGAGATATTGTGGCCAGAGCCATTGATTCCAATATGAAGCGCAGCGGAGCAGATAATGTCTTTCTCGATATCACCCATAAATCCGCACCCTTTATCATGAATCGATTTCCAAACATTTATTCCACATGCATGAAATATGGAATAGATATCACCAAGGAACCGATCCCTGTAGTGCCGGCGGCTCATTACCAATGCGGCGGAGTGGTGACTAATTTGAATGGAGAAACGAACATTACAGGGCTATTCGCTGCAGGTGAGGTTGCCTGCACGGGGCTCCATGGTGCCAATAGACTCGCCAGTAATTCCCTGCTGGAAGCGTTAGTCATCTCGCATCGAGCTATCGATCGCATCCAGATATTGAAACGGGAAGGCACGTTAACCCACAGCAAACATGAACTTCCCAAGTGGAAAAGCGGAGACGCACAGGACCCAGATGAACGGGTGGTCATTGCTCATAACTGGGATGAAATAAGGCGCATGATGTGGGATTACGTCGGCATTGTGCGCACCAATAAACGATTGTTAAGAGCCAGGAAGCGGATTGCCAACCTGAGGGAGGAAATTCACGAATTTTATTGGAATTTCAAACTGACCCCAGATCTTCTGGAGCTAAGAAATCTTGCATTGGTTGCATCGCTTATTATCGAATCAGCGCTGAAACGTCATGAAAGTCGAGGGCTGCATTACAATTTGGATTACCCTGCGCCAGACCCTCGTTGGCAGCAGAAAGACACACTGATGGTTCCCGAAGAATAACCCAGTACATTGCTTTGCGATCACTCAATTTAAGCGAATACAGCTTTCGTTTCTTGTGTTCTGATAATGACGGTTCCTGCCACCAGATCATGCCATGATTGGCGTTCAGCATTCCATCCCACCCAAAGAAAGCCCAATCCTAGCGGAATACCCGAAAACAAACTGGACAAAGAGCGAATCACCACCGTCCCCCACAAAGGAGCTTCTCCCTTCAAGGTTACCAATCTAAGTTTCATGATGATTCCGCCAACAGTGGTCCCCTTCCATCCCCAGAGGACGATGTGATAGATCATCCACAGCAAAATAAAATGTCGAAAACCTCCCTGTCCATCAATGATGCCAAGGATCTGTAAACCGAAAAATACCAGCACAAAATCTAAAACTGTGGCTGCAATACGCGCCCAGAAACCTGCTCTTTCATAATGACCTGCATGTGCCTGTTCTGATTTGTAAGAAGGCGGGTTAGATCCGTTTGATCCCTTTTTTTCTCGATTTGGAGTCTCCTTGGGGGAAGCACCATTGCCGTCATCTGCTTCATTGGTAGGGGGTTCTTCGTGGGGCTTGGATGCAATTCCAGGATTAGGGATATGCGTTCCAGCATCGGATGGCTGCACCACCAGAGGCTTACCAGAGATGGGAGGAGGAAAATCAACTTCAGTCCGGAACATCTGGATACCCGCTAAAAGAATAGCGCCAAATGCCAGAGGAATGACAACCCCAAGGGCCAGTACTCCCAGAAACGGCACCAGATAAAACAAGAACATGATCAAACTACCGATCAAGAAAGCTGCGATTGAAGTGTTACCCCAGTTCGCACCTGCTCTGTGTCCGATTCGTTTACCAAGAGACGTGTAGACGGCAACTTTACCGACAATGGTAGCAGCTGAAATGGCACAGATGAAGAAGGGCACTAATAAAACACCCACGCCCGTTGCCGTAACCAATATCAGTAACGGGCCTAACAAGATCAAGCCGAGTAAACCTACGAAAAAGGTGGTGATTGGTTTCGGTTCTAGAACTTTGACCGATTGATCTACGGCGTTGCCGAGGAGAATCAATGTTAAGAAGTTAACAAGCACCAGTAGTGCAGCCAGCACCATAGTCCACTTGACTGCGATAGCGAAGGGTCTCATCAAGATGAAGCAGTGCGTCATCCAAAGCTTGATGCCTGACAGAAAGGAGAACAAACCAGGAAGAGGAAACTGGAATAGATCTTCATCAAAAGTTCCACGTGAATCGATTACGAAAGGTCCTCCAATAAGGATTCCCTTGTGCTCAACCAAGGCATCCGCGCCGGCAATAAGTTTGCCACCCACCAGAGTCAGGTCACCACCTATTTCACCGTTTAAAGTAACGCTTCCACCGACAACAATAAGATCACGCTCAATCCTTCCATCAACCCGTATATCGCCTCCAATGACAACCGCATTTCTAATTACTTCATCGCTTGAAACAACTTCAGACCGATTGAAAACTATCAACTCATCATTTGAGCGCCGTGCAGTTGAGGTATCACTCTCTTGAGCTTGTAATTGGTTGGGCATACACCATGTACCCGCCATCAGAAAAAGCATGATAAATGCAATCAGCTTTTGACTAAGAAAGTTTTTCATATTGCTGGCATCCGTGGTCTTCGGACTGTGAAATGAAACAATGTCGAACCAATGACAGCGGTGACCAGGTAGGCAATTCCCAGAGATAGACTCAGTGCAGACCAAATAACACTTGGAACAAGCTGTATTAACGTTGCACTGACCTGCTTGAGGCTTATGAGTAGTTGGTGAATCAAATCAAACGTCATTCCGGGGCGAGTGTTTAACCACCAATTTTGCGCTGCCTCTGTGTTCCAGAAAAATCCGATCGCTATTACCAGCAAGGAACTGAGCACAACTAAAAATCGTACCCAGATTATGAGAGCAGAGGGATTTTCTGGAGTCATGTCAGTAACTTCAGGACCGTTTGCTCTATCCATTACTCTATCCAGAAACCCCTCTGGAATCTTTGTTGATGAGATTTTTTTCAGGTTGATGTCTGCCCAATTTTCCAGCAGACCAAAATCCTTTTTATTTTTCATGAAGCAGCTCCTTGTTGAGGATACAATCGGCGAGGGAAATAGTTCGTCTCTTGAGATCGCCTTTGCCTGGACCATTCTTGTTGAGCAGCTTGATGCAACGATATCTTTTTCTTCAGCGCATGTCTTGCACGATGAATATCAGTCTTGACCTTGCCGATTGAAATTTTCAGGGATTCTGCAATTTCTTCATAACTTAATTCATCAAAATGAAATAACACCAATGGAATCCTTTGATGATCTGGCAGCGCATTGAGAAGCTCTTCAAGCAAAGATCGTTCATCGGATCTTTCTGCCTCGGTTTTGTCCGGCGAAGGACTTGGAATGGAGTCTACCGGATCCCATCCTGTATTCTCAGCTCCCGATTTGCGCCAATCCGAGAAAAAACGCCACTTTGAGCGGTAGCGGGTGATGTGATTTAAACACAAATTCCTCGTAACTGTTTTCAACCATCCTCGAACGGCTGGTTCATCGCGTAGAGAATCGAAGTGCTTGTAAGCTCTCAGAAAGGTTTCCTGCGCGATATCCTGTGCTTCCGTGCGATTAGCCAGTATCCGAACAGCGCAATTGAACACCATATCCTGATGCTCGATGACGAAAGATTCAAATCTGAGATTTGTTTGTTCCATACTTTTAACCGCCCCTTTTTCACGTAATAGTGGCTACCTCCTCATAACCATCGATCCAAGGAAGAAGTTTCAAAAATCTGAACCTTTTTTCAAAAGAGTTTCAATCAAGCGCCTCGAGAGCTTCCTTTTAAGTCTGATCATGTCTTATTCAAGTGGATATTCTTGGAGGCCACCTTATCTTCAAATCATTCGTTGAACGCAAGTAAGTAACTAAGTGACAGTCAATAGCCTCAAATCTTTGCAGAATTCACCCTCCATCTTGTTTCAAACGATCACAAATGGTTCATTGCGTTCCGCCAAATATCGTCTTTCACCAGATACTTAGAAAAAGCCGTGTTTTGACACACTCCCCCTCAAAATTCCAATGTCTCAAGCCGCTCGGGTACGCTCACCTGAGCTCCTGGCAATAGTTCTCTCAAGGTTTTGGAAAAGGCAAGCGACTGCTTCTCCTCACCATGAACCACAGTAACTCGGGCGAGACGTCCGGTTAGATTCCGAACATACTGGGACAATTCAGCCCGGTCTGCATGACCTGAGAATGCGTCCACTCTAGCTATTCTGGCTCTTACTTCAATCGGTTCACCGAAAATATTTACAGGACTATCGTTATTCATGATTTTAGATCCCAATGTGTTTTGGGCGCAATAACCCACGAATAACACTGTGTTCCGGGGATTACCGATGTTGTTTTTCAGATGATGCCTGATTCGCCCTGCCTCACACATACCGGATGAACTGATGATGATGGCGGGTGTCGTGAGGTCATTTAGCTTTCTCGAATGTTCCGCCATGCGGATGTAGGTGAGGTTTTCCATTCCGAAAGGGTTGGCTTTTTCATGTAGAAATTGATAAATACCCTCATTGAAACACTCAGGGTGAAGCCGGAAAATTTCAGTGGCATTCACACTCAAAGGGCTGTCTACATAAATGGGCACTTTTGGGATAACGCCCTCATCAGTCAATTGGTGCAGGGTGTATACGATCAACTGGGTTCTTCCCACTGAAAAAGCAGGTATGATCACTTTACCGTTTTTTTTCAGCGTTTCATTGACTAAATTTCCCACTTCCTCCTTCGCAAGCATTTTATCTGTATGATCCCGACCGCCGTAAGTACTTTCGATCTGGAGGAAATCCACATTCTCAACGGGTTGCGGGTCACGAAGGATCTCATGTCCGCCCCGACCTATGTCACCGCTGAACAGGTAACGGAATTGCTTTCCGTTCTCCTCCACATCGAACACTATTTGAGCCGACCCCAGGATGTGTCCCGCATCGACAAAAGTGGCTTTTACACCTTTGGATATGACGATCGGCCGATCATAATTGACAGCCACAAATTGTGAAACCGCTTGCTCTGCATCTTTGGTCCCATAAAGTGGTTGAACGGCATCAAGTCCTTTTTTAGCACGTTTTCTGGATACATACTCTGCATCATATCGTTGAATATGGGCTGAGTCGGCCAACATGATTGCCGCCAGATCACGCGTTGCAAAAGTGCAGTAGATATTACCCTGAAAACCTTGTCTGCAAAGATTAGGAAGATTTCCGCAATGATCAATGTGTGCATGGCTTAGCACGACAGCAGCAATTTCGGATGGATTAAAGGGGAAATGCCGGTTGCGTTCCAGAGTCTCGTCGCGCCTTCCCTGATAAAGGCCGCATTCCATGAGGATTTTCTCACCATTGACTTGAAACAGATACATTGAACCTGTGGTCGTGCGAGTAGCCCCAATAAATTGAACGTGCATGATGAAATCATGCCGTCATAACAATACCGGCTGCAAGGAAAAGAAATACTCGAAGATTAGCAGAAATGAATTATCTTGTCACGACCTCATCACAGACATGCAGCTTAAAACTGTAAAAAATAAAAACAGATTTTACCGTCATTTGATACCGTCGAAAGCTCAGGATCCAATGATACATGATCGGATTCATTACCGGTTAAGCTCCATTATTGTGAGATGGGTCCTTGTCATGCTGGCATTGACTGCGACTCAAATCTGGGCTTTCGACTCTTCTCACGCATTGTGGAATAAAACATTAAAACGACACGTCAAAGATGGGTTGGTAGATTACAAGGAACTCAAGCGAAACAGTATCGATTTGGAGATCTACCTGAAATTGATTTCTCAATCCCCTCGTTCGGAATTTGATCTTTGGAGCAGCAATGAGCAGTTGGCCTTTCTAATCAATCTGTACAACGCAGCTACGATTCAGCTAATTGTGGATGCATATCCCGTGAAGAGCATCAAGGATATTGGCTTATTACCACATGCCGCATGGAGGCGAAAAATAATAAATTTATGGGAAGAAAAAATTTCACTCAATCATTTGGAACATGACATTATCCTTCCCAGAGCCAGGCATCTTCCAACGGTGCATTTTGCACTCGTATGCGCAGCCAAAGGATGCCCTCAACTTCGATCTGAAGCCTACACCGGTTCATTGCTAAAGACACAACTTGAACATCAAGGGCATATATTCCTTGGAAACACATCAAAGAATCGTCTTTCAAAGCCAGAGCAAATATTATACCTGTCTCCAATCTTTGAGTGGTATGCAGAGGACTTTGAACGTGTTTCAGGATCAGTGAAGAACTATCTCACAAAGCATGCTGCCCATATTTTCCAAACAAACCTGAACAGTTATAAGATCCATTACACCCGCTACGATTGGTCTCTCAACATATCTGAGGAATAGGCTCCCGGAAGTTTCATTTTTCAAAGATAAGGAGTCGCAAGGCGCATGCATCCGTCCCGCAATTTTACAGGTATGGATCGGCGATTCAAAGACTCTAGAGTCACCTCCCTGGAGCGTTCCATTTTTTCATACAGGATTTTTTCCAGTTTTTCAACTGTGTCCGGGTGGTAGCATTCAACGTTGAACTCAAAATTCAAACGTAGACTGCGTGGATCCCAATTGGCGGATCCCACCAACGCCCAATGACCATCCACTAGCATGAGCTTGCCGTGATCAAAGGGTGCCGG
>JBDQII010000241.1:0-7852 GCA_040264395.1 Verrucomicrobiota bacterium | reverse complement strand
TCCAATCCGGATTCGAAACCTCAATCGCTGGTTCCCAACCCATATGCCAAGCGGCTACGGCACGTTGAGCTGCGTGACCTTTTAACATCCACAGCAAACCTGCTGATATGGATTTTTGCTCCTCGGTGAGTTTCAAATCCTGGCTACCGTAGCGATCTGCCATATGGTCCTGCGCCCAGCCCAAAGATTTATCCAGGTGACAGAGATTACACGCGTTGGGTACACCAAACTCGGTGCTGCTTTTTAATCTCGGAGATTGAATCTGATGCGTTCGAATAGCGTTGAACAAGGCGTACGTTGTATGCGGCATATGACAATTCATGCAGTCGCTACCCGAAGAATCCTGCATGTGAAAGGTGTGATCAGAGATGCTTTCATTGTATGCTGGCTCGGTGTGGCATTGGGTGCAGGATTGGTTACGAACGAGTGTCGGTTTTAGCTGATCTGCAGGAGGCGCATCGTGCATGGAGTGACAGGAAAGACAACTCATGTCACCCGAGACATAACACTCAGATCGGGACATGCCGGTGAATTCTCGGCCACCCGCCAGAATGCTTCCATCTTCCCACCAACGCTCGCGAAAGAATGCTGGATTTTTTTCGAGTTCATCCCAGCGTGTTTTTGGATCTCCTTCCATTGGATAATGAATATAGTATCGGGAATCGGACAAAAGATCGCCCGGTTTGAATTGAACGCCTTCATGGGCGATTTGCATGGCTACCTCATCTTTGGGGATAAAGACGCCGTGGCACTGCCCGCAAACATGACTGGAACGTTCATGATCCAATTTCGCGGGGTTTACGATTGCCTGGTCGCGATCATTTCCCAGCCTGGATCCATACCTGTTGGCTGGATTTTGATGCAGTGCGATATGTTCTTCACCTGGACCGTGGCAGGCTTCGCAGCTGATGCCCAATTCAGCGACCTCAGTTTCCAGCATGCCTGTGTCATCATTGAGCCCTGGATTCCATCCCGTGCTGTGGCAGCGAATGCAATGATGGTTCCACTGGGTGACCATCCGCTCGCGATCTTCGGGGCCACGCATGAAAGCGGCCTCTCTTGGGATCCAGCGTTTGTCCTTAATAAGGTAAACCAGGGGCAAGGTCTGCAGCAGGGTTTCCATGCGGGGGCTTTCCACCCAATATGTCTGATAATGGTGAGACCCGGTTGTCATCACCACCTGACGATCCACATGCGGGATTTTGCTTAAATCAGCTTTTCTGTTTTTTTGGGCAGCCTGCATCAACAAGTCAGGATCTGGCATCCGGGCCCAAAAAGTATTGTTGGTTTTGTAAACTGAGTATTCCAATTCATCCGAAAGAATCGTTTGATTATCGAACGCACCGAACACATTCCCTTCCTTGGCCTGCATGGTCATGGATCGATGGAACGTGCCCTTCCAGGACGCATGTTCTCCAGGATGACAGGATTGACATCGATCAGAGGAAGCGTAGGCATCCACCTTGCCCAGCTCGGGCAATTGTTCTCTCAGAACCTTATCCGCGGAATCCCTGAGGGAGGCCTCCATTCGTCCCTTGACCAAAGAAACCACCAACAAAGCAACGGCCGCCAAGCCTGCAATGATGGCCAAAAGGATTGCATACTCTTGAGATGTTCGTTTTGTCTGGCTCATGGCAGCATTCGTTTCCTACCCTGATGATCGTTACAAGTTTCCGTTATGTTTGCCACTCGTTAATTGCGTTAATTCACTAACCCCGGGCAAGTTTTGTGGAATATATTACCATTTCCGGCAGACTCAAATGTCGATTAGGGTAATAGATCTCATTTCAAATTGCATTCAGGTAATCAAAATGTCATCTCAGGTAATCAAAATGTCATCTCAGGGATTAAAATTATTAGTTTTTTTAATCACTTTTGGTGTCAATTTTAAATAAGGATCGGATTTTCTTATCCTATTGTCATGTTTCTGAACTTCTATTTTAACAGGTAAGCGCAGAGTGCGAACTTTGGTGTAATTTTCAAATTCCCAAGTGAACCAGTCCAAATAAAATAATCCCTACTCTGTCATTTAAAATGGATTAGATAATTCAAAAAGCAGAACTTTTGAGGGCGGGCATGTTTATTTGGTGACTGACTCATGGGGCATGCTTTTTGAATCAATAAGTGGGAACACAGGTCTGTTTCTAGCAATTCTGACCCTATTTGGTATGCTATGCATGTTAAAAAAAGCCCTTGAATTTAAGGGCTTTCGATAGTTTACACAGGAAGAATTCCCATGAGAAAATTGATGGGTCGACTGCTCGACAATCATTCATCGAACATATATTCAAAGAGCTGATTTGTCGTGCCATCCAATTCCCATGGGATTACTTCGTCAGGATTTCCTCCATTGGGATCTTGCTCAAATGGAATAAGGTGACAGCTGCCTGCATAACGCCAGGGGTCCAGCACATACATTACCTCACCCGTGTTCTTGTCAATTACCCCCAGGTAAATATGCGCTGCATATTCATTTGGAAGCCATCCGTAGTCGCATAGACTGACCACATCGTAACATGTGAACGCTGCGTTTAAGTTGTTCACGATACGTCGAATGGCATTCTGAATATAGTCGTGTACCTCATCGCATTTGGACCCTCCTGTCATATTTCCGATCCACCCTCTTGCATCGAGGTCATCGATTATTTGTTGCTCAGCTGCTTCAAGAATATCCATTAATTGTATAAATTCTGAATAGCAGACTGCACCGTTTGGATCGTAGACAGTGCCAACCTGAGTTAAATGCCAACCATAGCTGCTCCAGTATGACATTTCAGTTCCTCTAATTTGTCCCCACTCGATCCTCAAGTGATTAGGAATACTAGCTTCAATTCTTGCTCGATCCTCCATCAGTTGATCATATGCCTCGAGTTTGGCGTCACGCAGCGTCCAAGCTGAGCCATAGCCATGGGCAATGACCTCGTCACCATTGAAAATAGTTGATTGAGCCATCACACTTGAAAAGCCAATAAGTATGGAGCAGGCGATTAAAGCGAATGCGAATCTTTGTTTTGCAATATTTAATATCTTTTTCATGACAGACCTGTTTGGTTCAACAATTTTGATTGCAAGCATGATGCCACTCTCATAAACGAGAATTGAAAGAGCTCAAGGCGAAATCGGTGGGTCATTCATGCAAAATGAGCATGAAGATAATAGAGGAACATCCAAAGTGATCAGCAACCAGAAAAGTTTAATCACATCGCTGAACAACCCTTTCGCCTGCACCCGAATCTAAAGGCTCCATTGAGAGGGTTCTGTTCAGTCGATAATTCCTTTACTTGCTCATATAAACAACGCACTATGCATTTCAATCCAAGCAAGTGAACCATGAAAAAATCTGATTCCAAATCTGGCTTTACGCTGATTGAATTATTGGTTGTGATTGCCATCATCGCCATCCTTGCAGGCATGCTTTTGCCGGCATTATCCAAAGCCAAGGAAAAAGCCAAGAGAACCAAATGCCTGAGTAGCTTGCGGCAGCTTGGTATCGCCAGTCACATGTATGCAGATGATAACAACAATCATTTGCCACCCATGGTCAATCATCAGAATCAGGTGGGTAATTGGTCATGGGATATGCCTCAGACCGTTGTTTCCAATTTGCTGGGATACGGTTTTGATCGAAACATCCTATACTGTCCGTCGTTTGCCAAACAGAACAATGACACCCTCTGGAATTTCACCTCTCAATTCAAGGTCCTTGGTTATGCATTTGCCACCAAGGGATCCCCAGGTTTGGCTCAAAGCAATATTTTTGAGCGTATTCAGTTAAAGACAGTGACCGATAAGCGCAGCGGGACTACTTATACCATTGGAATTTCCGAGGGGATTTTTGTCGCTGATGCCACGCTCTCCAATCGTAACGATCGTGAGGGACATGGCGGTAATTTTTCCAAAGTCGATGGAGGTTGGAAGGGGCACAGTTCTCCTCACCTTGCCGGGGGAGGGGCTCAAGATCGCCTTCCTGCGGGTGGAAACGCTCTCTATTTGGATGCGCACGTTGCATGGAGAAATTTTAGCCAGATGAATCAACGCCGAACACGAGGACCATATTTTTGGTGGTGATACATTCCTGCAGAAGAATGGCGTTCCCGATCAAGGTCCTCTAATGCCATCAAGCGATCAGGATTCAACATTTTTGAAGTGAAATGGAAGAGTCACTTGATTTACTGCCTGCTTGAAAAGCTCAACATGCTATTTTCAGCATGCCCAGTGATCTCCTTTGCTGAATCCTATTTCAAATCCGCTTGATAAGGACCCCACAATATCCGGCGCCATGGTGGCAACCCTTGCTTCAAATATCTTCTCCTGAAATTTTCATGACAGCGCTTTCAGTGGCAATCTCTTCTCAGTTTGCTGATGGACCCAAAAAATCTGGGCAAACAATCAAAACCATTCAGATCAATTGACCAAGAGCTTGACTTAATTCAAATAAAATATTGACAGAACTTCTCCCTTAATGAGAATGAGTCTCAATCGCAACAGCGGTCATACTGAATTAATATCTGAAAATACAAAATGAACCGAATTTTCACCTCACAAAGCGAGGTTATCAAAAAAAATAAAGTATTAAGCATCAGCGTGCACTCAGGAGTATTCACTGCCATCTGCACGGGGCTGATTTTTTCCTTATCGCTCAAAGCTCAGGAATCTTCGAACACACAGGAATCAGTGTTATTGCCTGAAGTGTCCCTGATCGGCTCCGATGCCTCAGAGCAAACGCTTCCAGCCTCCGGCGTATTCATCGGCAAGGATGATCTCAAAAAACAAATCAACGTCGATGTAAACCGTGTTCTTCGTCAAGTACCGGGCGTTTATGTGCGAGAAGAAGATGGTAGTGGGCTTTTCCCAAATATCAGTGTGCGTGGTGTCACAACTGAGCGAAGCAAAGCTGTCACCGTTATGGAGGATGGAATCCTCAGTGCGCCTGCCCCTTACTCAGCACCTTCGGCTTATTACATTCCAAATGTAGGACGCATGAGTGGTTTGGAAATTTTGAAGGGAAGTAGCCAAATCAAGTATGGCCCGCATATCACAGGTGGCGTCATTAATTATCTATCCACGCCCATACCGGTCGATCAGGAAACATTCCTCAAATTTTCATATGGATCCTACAACGAGGTGATTGGGCATTTCTGGCATGGTGATGTTCAGGAGCTCAAAAAAGGTGGCCGCATTGGCTATCTGGTGGAAGGGTTCTATCACGGTAGCGACGGATTCAAGACCATCGATGCGACACCTGATTTTTCGGATACGGAAGACACGGGTTTCAAGCGGGTTGAGCCCATGGTGAAAATCTTCTGGGAACCTGATACGGCCAATTACAACAGGATAGAATTTAAATATGGATTCTCAGGTCTGGACGCGAATGAGACTTACCTCGGATTATCAGAGGAAGATTTCAGTGCGGATCCCTTCAGACGTTATGCAGCTTCAAGGTTTGATCGTATTGAAACAGAGCAGCAGCAGTTTTCGCTTCGCCACATTGTTGAGCCGGATCCTAGCTTGCGCATTGCAACCACTGCCTACCTTCAGAACTTCACCCGAAACTGGGCCAAACTCAAAGACCTCAGAGCGCCTGTCAAAATGGGGCTTTCCCAAGCTCTAACGGATACCAGTGTCGGTGGAGGACTGGCTATCCTTAAAGGTCAGGCTGCCGGAACGTATCGTCTCAGGAACAATGCACGAGATTACCAGCTCTACGGAATTCAATCCACCGCAACCAAGCAATTTGTGACAGGTAATGCCGAGCATGAATGGGAAACGGGTGTTCGATTGCATTTCGATGAAATTGATCGTTTTCAGTGGGATGTGGAATATGACCAGGCCGCCGATGGGACCATCACAGGGGCTCAGACGGGAGTGAAGGGTGCTGCCGGAGACCGGATTCAACGGGCAAGGGCCTTTGCGGTTCATACTCAAGACCAAGTCAAATGGGATCGCTGGTCGATAACGCCCGGTATTCGCTTTGAAACCGTTGATCAAGAATATGAACAGGATCAACGGCGCGGTGATGGAGGAGGCAGCCCTGACTCAGGCGATGGAAGTATTGATGCGGTTGCCGGTGGTGTTAGTTTTGGATACGAAATCAATCAAGACTGGAATGCCTTTTTTGGTGTTCACCGAGGCTTTTCGATGCCTGGTCCAAGATCATCCATACGCAGTAATCTGGAAGAAGAAACGTCATGGAGCTACGAGTTGGGTACAAGGTACAACAACCCCGAACGAGGCTTGACTGCAGAGGCCATTGCGTTCAGGACCGACTTCAACGACTTGATCGTTGGAGGCAACATTGGCGGGGGCGGTTCTGCGACCACTGAAAATGTCGGCGATATCGATTCCATGGGACTTGAACTGGCGATTGGTTACGATCATGGTCAGGCATCCAACTGGTCTATTCGCACGCCTGTGCGCTTGAGTGCAACACTGACCGATGCGACTCTGGATGGAGATGCCAGAAATACAGATGCAGAATCTTTGTTTGAAGGCGGTCGTGATGGTGCAGAAGTGCCATATATCCCGACTTATCAGTTCAATCTTCAAGCTGGTTTGGAAGTTGGGAAACTTGGCGCCTATGCAAGTCTTACTTATGTTCCTGAGACCTTTACAAGTGCCAGCAACAACAGTGCAAATGTCCGAGCTGATGGCACACCAGATGCCAGGGTAGGGACTACGGACAATTACTTGTTAACGGACCTCTCGATTCGCTATCAGATAAGGGAGAATACGACCGTTTTTGGCGGTATCCGCAATCTCTTCGATAAAGAGTATGTTGCTTCCAGGCATCCTCATGGTCCCCGTCCAGGATTACCAAGATTTTTCAACGGAGGCATAGAAATGAATTTCTGAAGTGGATTTTCTCTTCAGTTCCTCGAACCTTAGTGCCAGTTGACCTTTTTGTGTTAACTGGCACTTTTAACCTTTAGAACAAGTCTGATAATAAGCTCTGATTGAGAAACGATTCAAACTCAGGCGAAGTAAATGCCATCGTCATTTGCTGCCTTTTTAAATTTGATATCAAGATTCTGTGTTCGATGAAGCAATCTGCCATGCAAAACTCAAAGACAATGAAGATTTCAATTATCAGCAGGACATATGGCTCTCTGCTTGCAATTGAGACTCATTCTTATTAATGAAGTAGTTCAAAATGATATTCCAAACAACATCATGGCAACTTTTTGTCATCACCACCCTCCTTGGCTCAATCGGATCAATGGCATTTGCCGACAGCCGCCTCGCTGACGCACGGGCTGCCGTAGGTCAATGGGTGGAACTTGAAAAAAATATTTCCAGAGAACAGCTCGCCTGGGATGAAAAAAAGCGTCTTTTGGAAGACATGACCGCTGTGGCTGAAGCTGAAATCGCCACGATAAAGGAACAACTGGAAGACTTGAGCATTGCAGCCGATGAAAGCGAGAGACGCCGCATCGAACTTGTCAAAAAGAGCGACACTCATGCAGCATTATCCAGCAGCGTAAAAACCTCACTTGAGTCTTTCGAGATCCGATTGAAAACGCTCTTTCCACGCCTGCCAAAACCGCTGGTCGATAAATTGAAAATGATCATGGACCGTCTGCCTGATGATTCCAAAAAGACATCACTCGGTATAGCTGCTCGCATGCAAGCGGTGATCGCAATGATCACTGAAATTCAGAGATTTGACAGGGTGGTGACGACAGGTGAGGAACTCATGAATCTCTCGGATGGAGAAACACGTGAAATTTACACCATTCATTTCGGACTCGGTGCCTCATACTTCATGACATCGGACAGTGCCGAAGGGGGCGTCGGTATTCCGGCCGAAAACGGTTGGCAATGGGAGTCCCGTCCGCAACTTGTTTCCAGCATT
>JBDQII010000240.1:0-7864 GCA_040264395.1 Verrucomicrobiota bacterium | reverse complement strand
CGCCGTATGAAATTGTTGACCACGTTGTTGATCGTACGGATCCAGTTATTGTCTCTTGTGAATGGATCCGACCTTTTGGAATCACCCCAGCGTGCCGATTCTGCAACCACGGCCCGGTCTATTTCCTCTTTGCGTTTCAGAAAAAGCTCAGTAGCCCGCTCGCGAGTCAAGACACCACCGTTGAACATGTGTTTATGAATATGGTCCGCGACCTTCAGGCGGAACTCATCGTTGTCCTGCAGTTTCTGCCATAAGTATTGTGGATTAAAATATTGAAAACTACTCCCCGCACTGTAAGGGCCCGTTCGATCCTGATTCACATTCAATAGCGTATGCTCTGCATCATGGACAAAATGCTGGAAGCCAAAATCACCCAGGCGATTGCGTATCGAATAAAAATTATTGGGTCTTGTATTCCCCAGGAAATTAGAAATTGGAGCGTCGAGGTTTCCACCATAAAGAATGATCAGCATGTAATCGATTAAGTTTGGCACATCCACCAAAACGGGATATTCAGGATTGCGCGTCCCATCAGGATTGTTCCCCAAGACACGCTGATAAGCGGCATCACTTGAAAATCCTGCCCGTGCCGCATCAAAAAGAGTGCGCCAGTCTTCGAGGTTGCCATCCGTTGCGTTGATCGTGTAAGGGCCCGCTTCTACCTTGACGACATCATAATCATCTTTATCGCCTCCATAATATGATTCTCCGTATGACGCCTCGGGGCGCTCCACGGTGTTATACAGGCCCCAGTACATGCCATTAATGTAGAGATGCACATACTCGCCACGCTCAGCGTTGTGTCCCATGGCCAATTGAAGATCCCGATTGTATTGATCTCTGAGAAAGATACCACGACTGTCTCCCTGAAAACTCCAGGAGTAGTTTTGAAATGTCCTGAGGTCAAATCCATCAAAGGATTGAGCTGCATCTTCGCCAAAGACTGGATAATTTAATTTGGGTTCGCCGTATTCATTTCGGAAAAAGAGACGCAGGGCATGTTTGGGATTGTTCGTACTTCGACTAAAACCACCTCTGACTCGAATCCCCGCATTGATTTGAAAACCATCCTTTCCATCCGGATAAATGAGCTCCACCGAACAGGGACGCTCCCATTGACGGCCGTCTCGCGAGGGATTGGCATAGATTCCGTTTGAGGAACCGAACATGTCATCCAGGTCCATTACGATGGAAAAGGAGGGAATCGTCTGCATATCTTCGATGATGGTGTCACGATAATCAGGATGATTGACGACCTCAGGGTCCATTCCGTAATCGACCGTATTACTTCCCCATTGTGCCGGCCACCCTTCCGGAGCCCGTCCATTGGAGGCCTGTTGAATCACATCCTCGAGGAAGATATAGGTTTGGGTGTCTGTATTGGAAGGTTCGTATCCTTCACGAAATGCCCTGGCCCGGACGGTTGTTGTTTGATTGATGGTGATAGGGTTACCAAAGGTCAGGCCATTGGATGGGGACGGTTCCGTACCATCCAGGGTATAGCGGATCACCGCAAACTCCGTTGAGGTCTCGATGCTCAGATCAAATGGACTCGTGTAAAACCCGCGATCCTGATCAAATTTCGTGTCTGCCACAAAGGCCAAAGATCCTTCTGCATTGAGTTCTCCCGGTGTTGCCTCGGCGAAATAGTGATTGGCCTTTTCCTCTACCTTGTATTCCAAGAGAGAGGCATCCAGAAAAACATCCGCATCATCGGCTGCAGCATTGAGTACCTGAACAGCCAGCAAATTTGAACCAGACTTCAATTCAGACATGAAGGCAGTGATGGCAAAACTCTCCCATTGCGAAGCATCGTGTATACCTGTCGCATTGCTGTTCCACGCAACATTGCTTGGCACCTTGTCCCGCGCCACTTCTACTCCGTTCAAAAAGGCAACGAAACCATCGTCATACTTCAACTTCAAGGTCATTGATTCCAACTGCGCAGGATCATCAATACTGAAGGGAATCCGTGCGTAGAAGGACGCATGCTTTTCGTGCATCTGACTGATAATATCCGTTTGAAGTGCCGAGTTCACTCCACCTGCGCGGCCTGTGGTCTGAACTTCGAGGCCGCCGCTGGCTACATCACCAACCAATCGAAATTTACTTCCATCAAAGCGGCGAAACCGGCCCTGTGCCGCAAAGAGCTCGAGACCGGCTCCTCCTCCCCGTTCATAGAACACAAGACGCAGTGGATATGCCCCGGCTTTGGCAAATTGCATGGGAGCCACAGTGTCAGCAGGCGCTCTGGGGTTTGGGAAAGACATAGTTTGGTCTCCCACCTCAAGGCTGAATCCATCATCGCTGTTGACACCAAAAGACCAGTAACCGGCTTCGGGAATGATCACGGTTCCGATGGCCAGAACCACAAAATCATCTTGATTAACCCCAATACTCACACCGGGGAAAGGTGCATCATCACCATAATTGCCAGAACCTCCTGTATCAAAAAAATTGAGAACAGGAGCCAACTCGGTGACAGAACCCACTTGTAAAGAGGGAGATTTGATGACTGACTCCGCCGTGGTAATATGACCAACAGGCGAGCGAGCGTCTATTTTTTGAACGGTAAAACCCGGAGTGAAGGCCTGATACCCAATGCCAGCCTTTCCCTTAGACCAATGAGCATCCGAAAATCCACTTTGATACCACTGCGTAGATTCAGCAGGACCATCCGCAATACGGAACTTCAAGTCAGCCCCGGAATTTAACTGGATCGATTCACTTACAACCTGCCCCTGCCCGTAAGACACATCTCGGTATTGCGTTGGGTAAGGATTGAACATTGTTGCAAGAGTCACTTCATCAGAATGTATTAATGCCAGAAATTCTCCGTCGGAGTTGAGCTTGAAATTGGTATGCAACGGTTTGTCCGGACTTTTTCGGTCCTTACCCGATGCCCACACTATCAACAATTCTTTGGGGGCCAATACGGTCGATGGAAATTTCCACTCAGTGAGATTGTCCGCATCGTTGCTCAGAAACCAACCTGTTAAATCAACGGTTACATTGGAGGGATTGTAGAGCTCAATCCAATCTGAACTGCCTCCATCTTCATCTTGAGCGGTGAGTCCATTGCTTGCCATGAACTCGGAAATCACTACCTGAGCTTTCGATTGGACGGAAAACGAGAAAATCAAGCACAGGATTACACACATTTGGAGAAACCGTTTACTTCGCATGATCAAATACAAAGCAAAATTCAGGCCATTTCAAAATACTAAATCGTTTTCAAAAACAGAGCATTGTAATCAGGTTCATCAGGAAGCAAGATGGGCTCACTCATGGATCATGACACACCACAGGTAAACATCCTCCTAACGCTCGAAGAAAGTGAATCTAAAGACGCGTGGAAACATGCATGTGCCGATGCTTTGGGTGTGCCTTTGGAGCGGATAAAAGAGGTTCGACTGCGAAAACGATCCATCGATGCACGCCAGAAAACAATCAAAGTTCAACTCCGACTCGACGTGGGGCTGGATACTTCGCTGCCAGAATTAGAATCTCCCGCAAACATTTACCCGAAAATCTCAGATAAAGCCCGTAGGGTGATCATCGTAGGCAGTGGTCCAGCCGGATTGTTTGCCGCACTGCAAGTCATTTCGCTTGGAATGCAACCCATTGTATTGGAGCGTGGAAAGGATGTTTCTTCCCGTCGATTCGACTTGGCCCCTCTGTTAAGGGAAGGAGTGGTAAACGAAGAATCGAACTATTGTTTCGGGGAGGGTGGTGCAGGAACTTTTTCGGATGGTAAACTTTACACACGAGCCAAAAAGCGGGGGCCGGTTGCGGACATTTACCGCACTCTAGTTGCACACGGGGCCCCAGAGAACATTCTCATCGAATCACATCCCCACATTGGCTCAAATTTATTGCCCAATGTAGTTCGAAAGATGCGTGAATCGGTAATGGCTGCCGGTGGCGAAGTGCATTTTCAAACCAAGGTCACGGACTTGATCGTCTCGAAGGACCGTATCACTGGGGTAGTATGCAATGAAAACCAATCCTTTGAAGCAAACGCGGTGATTCTCGCAACGGGGCATTCGGCACGCGATATTTATCAGTTGCTAAATGACAAAAAGATCCTTCTTGAATCAAAACCCTTTGCGATAGGAGTTCGCATCGAACATTCCCAATCTTTCGTCGACCTTCATCAGTATCACCTGCAATCAGGGGAGAAACGGCCAAATGCACTCCCCGCTGCAAGTTATCGATTGGCTACAAAAATTGATCATCGCGGGGTCCATTCCTTTTGCATGTGCCCCGGAGGCTTCGTTGTTCCAGCAGCCACTTCCAATTCCGAAATCGTAGTGAATGGCATGAGCTTATCCAGAAGAGATTCTGCTTTTGCCAACAGTGGTATGGTCGTCACTGTCGAACCAGAAGATACCTCACATTACGAAAAAGAGCACGGGCCACTGGCTGGCATTATTTATCAACAAAAAATCGAGCACGCCGCCAAGAAAGCTGGTGGTGGAGGCCAGGTTGCACCTGCTCAGCGAGTCACCGATTTCCTCAAAGGAGCAGTTTCGTCGACATTACCCAAAACCAGCTATTTTCCTGGCACTGAATCGGTTGATCTGAATGAATTATTGCCCGCCGAAATCACTCGAAGACTGAAGCAAGGCTTCACACTCTTTGGCAATCAGATGCCAGGCTACATTACTGATTCGGCCATCCTTATTGGTTTCGAAACTCGAACCAGTTCGCCCGTAAGAATCCCAAGGGATCCCGGTTCTCTCGAACACCCCATGGTCAAAGGATTATATCCTTGCGGTGAAGGAGCAGGCTATGCAGGCGGTATTGTCAGTGCTGCTTTGGACGGGTTGAGGTGTGCTCAGGCGATCAAAAACGCCTGACACATTTCGCGCTGATTGAGATGTCCGCTTCAAGGCAGATGCGCATTTGAGTCCAATAAATCAGACCGATGCCTGCGCGTCATAAAGTATAGACTCCACTCACGCCGCAACTGGACTCCAAAGAGCTCAAAAAATGTTACACTCATTGAATTAGACATGGTTCACCCTTGAAGATAGATGCAGAACAAAATATAGATTAACCCATGACTTATGAAAATGTTACTCGTCACTTTCGTTTTAATTAGCTTATCGGGCTCAATACAAATTTCACTGGCTCAGGGCTTTTACGCCGTTTCGAGGCCAACCATCATGCATCCTGCACGAGGCGTATTTTTTGGATCTGTGCTTGCCCGTCCACAAATAGTACAAGGAGGAGGAGCGCAAACATTCGCTCAACAAAAGCAAAGCCCAAAAGCAATCACTCCTTGGGCTCAAAGCGATTCCAAAGCAATTTCCAGAGATCAAATTCTATCCCGTATAGAGCGCTTATGGGGTGAGGTACGTCGTGGACAATCTCAGGCGATGTATGCATTGTCAAAAATTTATGAGAAAGGAAATCCTTTAAAACCACAACCTGCCATGAGTCACAAACTACTCGTTATGGCAGCCCAAAAAGGCCACAAACGAGCACTTGCTGATTTACGCAAGCAATCCCTCAAGAGCAAAGGCAGAAAAAAGGCTCAATCGGAGAAATGAGCAATTCATTACCTTCCTGAGAGAAACGAAAACCGGATTGCTGGCAACAAACCGAATTTGTGATTTTTTATGCATGCTATCCAAAAAGAAAAGGAAATGAGCACCACATTTTGAACAAGTTTGTGGCAAACGATTACCTCTCCACTACCGCATCCACAGTCGAATTGGATATCACAAAACGCAATACCACCAGCTGAATATAAGTCCAGAGCACGCCATGAAACCATGCTTGTAAACACAACCAGAAGTGCACCTAAACTGAATGCACTCGCCCTGACTCCAACGCCCACCATCAACAATAAACCGCACCAGACTTCAAACCAGGGCAACCAAGCTGCGACAACGTTCATTTGCCAGGGGGCATGAAGAATATCAAACTCGCGGATACTCTTGAGAAAAGTGACTGGGTCCAGCGTCTTGGTCCAGCCAAGATAGATGAATATTCCTCCAATGAATACGCGAGTCACAAAAGCAGCAATGTCCTTCATGGTGTCTCTTGGGCCTGTTGCATGGAATGCAGTTCTTCAAAATCATCAAACCTATCTCCCTTGGCGATTGGATGGGCTCCCCCGTTCCATCCACGCATGCCGGCTGCATAGATAAAAAGTTTGTCCTGTGCTATGCCCAATTGTTGGAGATCTGTTGCGGTGAATTCACTGTCTTCACAATGACCGCCACTGCAATAAACGATCACCTGTTCAGCGATCTGACACATCGGCAGCACCTGGTCAATGTATTGATCTATTTTGTAATGATCCAGTAGATAGGCGCCGGGAATGTGTCGCTCTTGAAAAAGGGCTTCATTTCGAGCGTCAATGAGAACAACTTCGCCAGATTCCAAACGTGGATCTTCCATCAGCGCGACAACTTCAGCGGTACTTCTGGGCTGAAACCCTTTCTGCATAAGCCTTTCAATCGATTGCTGAACTTCCGTTTCGAATGAGTGATCAGAAGAGTGCTGCCTCCCTGTGTTGGAATCTTTTAATGAAATTGTCTCGGAAGTGAGAAAGTAATCACGAGTCACATCCAGACCATTGCTCGAATGATGGTTAAGAATTACTGACAAGGCAGTTCCGAGTCCAAGTACAAACAACCATTCAGGCCAGCTACTGTTAAGATCCTTGGATGAAGCCACAAATATCCCTTGCGAAAAGAGCTGTAACACCCATTATTTTTGCAATTTCCGATAGGAACCCACGGGCACCTCGAAATCACTGAATTCTTCGTGGTTAGTCTTTAGTGTGAGCTTAGCATCCTTCAGCTCGTCCACGTTGAGTCCCGCGGGAAATGTCAGAGTCATACGATGATGTTTTCCATTGTTGAGAATACTCGTGTCGATCTTAACACCTTCAACAGACATTTTCACATCAGATAATTCCAGAGGCGTGTCTTGGTAGGAAAGCACTGTCAGATACTTTTTCATGGGCTTTGCCAGCACTCCCTCCTTGAGTAAAATCCGATTGGGAACAACTTGAACGGGAGCCATGACATAGGCAGTTGCCGAGATCTGGTGATTGCGTGCATCTGGGATATTGGTTTCAAAACGGATTGTCCCACGATTCGAACCGTAGACCAAAGGAGGAACCGTTGTGATCTCGATCTGGTATTCCTTGCCTTCAGTGATCGTTTTGAGGACTGCCTTGAATCGCTCACCTTCGACTCTGAGGTTTTTGATTTGCAGGGGCGTTTCGACCTGGTTGGTCACTTTGATGATTGAAGTTTTCTCACCCGTGAGAGATTTGAGCGCTGGGAATGCGGCAACCTGCGGATCCACGACAACTGGCATCCAGACTTTGCCTTTGATCTGCAGGAAGGAGGTTGGATGCTTTGGATCATTGCTGGTAACGGTAACCGATTTGCTCAAGGGCCCCTTGAATCTGGTCGTACTAAGTTTGATCGGAATAATTCCAGAACGCCCCGGCTCAATGGACTTAGAGAACTCTCCAGCAGTGGTACAACCACAACCTGGCCTTACACTCTTGATTTTGAGGACTTGGTTGCCTCTGTTGAAGAACTTGAAGTCGTGACGAATTTCCTCGCCTTGCTGTACGGTACCGAATTGGTAGACAGGTGTTTCAAATTCAATGACAGGAAAGGCTTCAACTTGATTGTCCTGAGCCTTCACAAGGGTCAGACCGACCAGAAGAAAACAGGCAGCAAATTTCGATAAAATATTCATTTTTGCATTAAAATAGATTGTTTCATGCTCGCGTTGGCGGAACAAGGCAGCTGAAACAGCTTTAAGGTTAAATCCACACTTAGATACTGTCGGCGATGATCGGTGAAATTGCAATGCCTGAATCGAT
>JBDQII010000239.1:0-7946 GCA_040264395.1 Verrucomicrobiota bacterium | reverse complement strand
TCTCGATTTCGCAGCATTAAGCTGCGTGAGGTAACCATACCCATAACCCGCAGGGATTGTGAAGAAGGTCGTCTGGACAGGGAAACCTTCGAGAAAAACCTCCCAGCGACATCCGATATTCTGGCCTTTGTCTCATGGGTCGGTTTTCCCGAAGAAGGCGAAGGCATGTCCCTTTTCAGCGGAGCCGAACCACCTCCTTTTTTCATTTATGATCCGTCGAATGCGGCACACTGGAAATCCGCCATGGACGCAGGGTTTGTCGGAGCCGTGGCCCGATCAAAAATATCAAGCAAAACCGTTTCGCCTCAGGCAGAGCCGGATACACCCAGGCAATTTTTTGACAACAGCTACCAATTGATCACGCATACAGCGCATTTGGATCAGGGGGTTCAATGAAGCAAGGGTCCGGGGAGTCCACCAGCGACGCATGGACGAATAGGGAAAGGGATCTTCCAGTCAGTTCGATCGAACTTCGATTTCGCCCACTTTGAAGCGGCCTCAATCGATGACTCAAGTCCACTCGTTTGAAAACGGCATGGCATGTGCTTTTTATCAAATGTGAACGGAATGAATCATGTTAGTATTGTTCAATGCAAGTATCCCGCGGATGGAATGCAGCGCCGATTTTGTCACAAGCTTTACTGGATTTCTCTGGCCTTGATCATTTGCTGTCTATTTGAGCCCCCACTGCAAGCAAGCCCATGGTCTGAGAGTTCGTCCATGGCTTGGAGTGATTTCCAAGGGAATCCCCCTCCGCTTTCTCCCAACCCCTCGGAAAACTACGATGCTTTTGTTTACACAGAAATTCATTGGAATTTTTCCTGGGATATCTCTACCAGAACGCTCGAATACGAAGCTGAGGCTGTCTTCATTCATTCGGTTTCATGGGTTCGCCCCAGCATGGCTTCCCCTTTATTACTGACACATGAGGCAGCTCACTTTGATTTTGCCGAAATCCACGCACGCAAGTTGAAGCGACGGGTTTCTGAGTCATTGGCTTTGAAGGAACTCCTTCGACGATGTGACGTATCTGAGTTTGAAATCGACACATTGCTAACTCAGTTTCATGCGGAGGAAATCAATGAGCTGAACTTCAGTAATGAATTCTACGACTTCCAGACGGATCACGGCCAAAACATGACTGCACAAAATACATTCACAAACGGTTCAATACCTGATGAATTGTCAGGCTTGAACGCTTTCTCCGATCCGGAAATCACGATCACTGTTGAAAACGAGGGGGCCAAACCCATTCCAGGCGATTACGAAGGTTCATTGAGCTACACTTTACAAGTAGGTTCTCCCGCGGCATTTTTTGGAGAGTGGCAATGGACCCTTCAAGGGCAGTGGCAATTTTTTTTTCACAGCGGATGAAACAAGCGGGATGGCCAGTTGGTCCCATCAAACGTCAAACCTTGACTATTCCGGACATTTACTGAATGTCACAATGCCAACTGTCCCTGTGTTTCCTTCCATCGATGTGTCGATCGAAGGCGATGCATCGGGGGACCATTTCTGGATGAATTTTTCAGGTACTGCATCCGATTTGATTCCCAGTCATGAGTTGACGTTCAAACCAGTTTCCGTACCGCTTATTTCCATGCTCAACCCCAGGAATACGACGATCGATTTTGCCAACGGAGCCGCGATTGCACTTGGACACTGGATGAAGGAATATGGCAACACCAATCTCATGATGAAAGCACCTGTCACTTGCCCGGAGCAAACCATCCACTACGAATTCTCAATCGATGACGATCAACTTCTTATGATGGATTGGGTACTTACGCGTGTTGCTGACTCCCAGAGTGAAATGGGTGCAGGAGGGTCAGGATCGGGTGGAATCGGAGCGGGCACATTGCCCATATCGGGCATAGAGTATCATCCAGACACAGGCATGGTGAGCCTCCTTTGGACTGCAGACGCAGCAGGAGAGAATTATTCAATCGAGGCCTCCGAGGATTTGCTCAACTGGACAGCGATAGGAGGAGTCAGCTCTGACTCTCCAGGCACCGTCATTTTTGAGTATGACACACACGCTTCATCGTCGGCGTTTCAGTTCTTCCGCATCTTGCCCGACACTCACTGAAGCCATGATGGCATGCGTCAGAAGCCACCTCACCACGCACCAGTCGGTGGACTTTTTCCCAAGGGACATCCAGTCGGTCAAAATACTTCATCAACTCGACGAATAACTCCCTGATCCACTCAATTGAATATGAATCCATGAGTCAGCCAAAAGGTCCTCTCTGGGAGGACCTGGCCAATTCAGATAATATCTGTTCTGAATGAGAACTTGCACGTTCGTGCAGAAGCATGGATTCTATCGCAATCACCCACGATCATGATTCTCTTGGAAAGAGGTCATCCTTGTTTTGAAAAAGCAACCTCACGGTGATCTGGTGAAAAGGATTGATTGATCAGGATTCGGCTTCGAACACCTTTTTCAGTGCTTTGAAAAAGGTGTGATATCAAGCTTGTCTTGTATCCCATGATATCTTAAATACGCAATATTCTTATATTTTTTAATCCTGATGCAATTATGAAACAAAGCTTGCACTTCCTACTCATGGCGACTCTTTCTGTGGTGGGTCTTGCAGGAGAACCGGACTTGATAAAACGCTTTGATCGTGATGTTCGCCCCTTCCTCAAAGCCTATTGCCAGCCGTGTCACAACGCAGAAAAAATGAAGTCCGGTGTGCGTGTTGACCACCTGGACGGCATGTTGAAGGAATCAGAACTCAAGCTTTGGCAGCATATTCAGGAACTTGTCGATCAAGGGGATATGCCCCCGGAGGATTCCAAGCAACCAAATGATCAAGAACGTAACCTGATACAGGCTTGGATCGAAGAGGGTTTGCACCTTGCCCGTACCCGCGAGGTTGCCACGCATGGAACCGTTCGGCGACTGACTGTTCCCCAGTATCAGCATGCACTGAGAGATTTGCTTGGAGTGGATGAGGACTTTACTGAACGACTGCCACCGGATGCCGTGTCCGAAGATGGTTTTCGAAATCGTCAGGACACCATGCTCCTTTCCCCCCTCCTGCTTGAAACATATTTTGAGGTCGCAGACATGATGCTGGATCGTTGCATCGTGGATGAGCGCGAGAAACCGGTGATTCAGAATTTTCAAATGAACCTGGGAAAAGGGATCAATCCGGACCCTCTCAGGGAAACCCTGATCCTTGGGGCCTCCAGTGTTCTCCTGGATAACTCTGATTTTGTTGTCACCGAACACATGCCTCGCAAACCTTTTGATTTTGAACCCTTCCGCATGCAGAAGCAGTTCAGATTTGTGGAGGGGTATCAGGGAAACAATACCGTGCGTGGCTGGCGTGAATACAACAGTATTTATCATGCAGTATTTGCCTGCATGCGCGGTTCACAGGGATATCCCTCGGGCAGGGCCTTTGACTTGGTGCCGGAGGGTCTACTGCTGCGACCAGCCATACCCAGTGCGGAGCTTTTCCAGGTGGAAAGCACCTATGGTCCCAAGGCTAATTTCAAGGTATCTCTGCGTGAATTGCCGGATGATGGGCGATTCAAGATCACGGTCTCTGCCGCCAAATACGACGATGGCATGCTGCTTGGGTCGGACGCGCATGTGATTGGTTCTGGGATCGTGGTTTCGGATCTATCGCGCGGACCAAGCACGGTCCAGGTGGATGCGGCGGGTGTCTATCAGGTCGAGGTGGAACGATCCCCCCCGGTGGAATCTCGCGTTCCCAAGGATGATACACGGCTGGATGTTGCCCTTGCTGGGCATTGGACCATGGATGATCAGGGAGGGGACTCTCCCTTCGGACAGGCGCTTTCCCTCAAGGGACCGGGTAATGCCCTCGTGATTCCAGCAAACAAGAAATTGCGTGTGGGACAGGGAAGTTTTACCGTCTCAGCCTGGATATTCCCGGAGAAGCTTCAGCAGGGAGGCATGGTAGCCATGGGGCGTTACGGTCGTCGTGGTTGGGTTTTTGACATGCCCAATGACCGAGGCGTGCTTCGTCTTGAAACCTTCAGGGATTATCAGAAACCCAGCGGTACTGTGCGGAGCAAAGCCGGTATCCTTCGTGCCGGGCAATGGCAGCATGTCGCTGCTGTCGTGGAACGGGGCGATCGGGGAACACGCCTTTATGTCAATGGCTATGAGGTGGCTTCTGGAAATATTCAGGATGCTGACCTGGATGATCCGGCATCCGATCTCCACATCGGCCGAGTGCCGGACGCAAATCTTTTTGATGGGGCAATCGATGAAGTGCGCCTTCATCGACGTGCGCTGGATGCGTCGGAGATTCAGGCATTGGTTGCCCCCGGAATGGCATGGATCCAGCCTCCAGAAGATGGAAAGCAGCCGATCGCATTGCGACTTGGTGATCGCCACTTCACCGGGGTCCTGGACAAACACCCTCTCATGGCTGTGCGTCTTGCAAAGGGCCCCTTGGAGGTAGAGGTGCAGTATGAGGGCACATGGCCCGTGGATCGCATTACCCTGGCACCCATAAATAATGTGAAGCCTTTCGAAAGGTTTGAGCGTCAAGCTCCCATACTCGGGGTCTACCTTGGGCTCAGACGGGACTGCGGGAGTACGCTTGATCCCGTTGGCGTTCCTCAGGCAGTGGTGGACTCTGAGCTCAGGAAGTTTGTTTTTGAGGGTTCCATGGCCAACTTTCCCAATCCGGATGTTGGACGGAACAACGTCAATTATATCGCTGGATTGCGGGAAATTGGTGTGCGCAGTGAATATACGGACGGGAGACCTCGCTCACGTCTCCTGATTGAGTCGGTAGAATTTGAAGGTCCATTTTATGACGATTGGCCCCCGAGGGCGCACCAGCGGATTTTTCACAGTCAGGATCCGTCCGAGGTGATTCATCAATTTGCCGAACGAGCCTTTCGACGTCCTCTCAGCAATGCGGAAAGCACCTTTCTGATGGAAGTCTACGAGGATGCTTTCGGAAGGACCGGAGATTTTCAGCAAAGTGTCAGGGACACCTTGCTGGTCATTATGACTTCACCTCAATTTCTTTTTATCATCGAGGAAAGTAAGGGACCTGAGGCAGAAGAGCTCACACCTCATGAACTGGCTGCCAAGCTATCTTTTTTTCTTTGGAATGCCCCGCCGGATGCTCGCCTTCTGGCACTCGCCAGCGAAGGGCGAGTCGCTGAGATGCTCGATAGCGAACTGGAGCGCATGATACGGGATGCACGCTTCCTTCAATGCATGCAGCCTTTTGTTTCACAATGGTTGCGGCTTGACAAACTTGACACGGTGGAAACTGATCGCAATCGTTTTCCGTCTTTGACGCGTGATACCAAATCACAACTTCGCAAAGAGCCCGTGTATTTCATGACGCATCTTGTTCGCCAGAATTTGCCGTTGAGATACCTGGTTCATTCAGACTTTATCATGGCCAATGAGGTGGTGGCGCATTACTACGGTCTTGGCCCCCAGGTGGAGAGTGGTTTTGAATACCGGCCAGTCCAGCACCATGACTCCCACCTTGGTGGGTTGTTGACTCAGGCAGGCATTCTCGCGGGTTTGTCCAATGGAAGAGATGCCAACCCCATCAAAAGAGGCGCATGGTTTGCTCGTGCCATCATTGCTGAACCTCCCGCGGATCCACCACCGAATGTTCCGGCATTGCCCGAGGACAACAAAGATTTGCCATTGGGCGCGCAACTTGAGCGTCATCGCAACCAGGAAGGCTGTGCCAAGTGTCATCGGGGGATTGACCCCTGGGGACTTCCTTTTGAGGGTTATGGCGCGGGGGGGCGCTGGATGCATCAACCTTCTGTCGATACCACTTCCACTTTGCCTGACCAAACCCTTGTCAGTGATCTTGGCGCCCTGAAGGGCTATCTGATGGAAAATCGCATGGACCAGCTTGCTTTTGGTTTCCTGAAGCACCTCGCCACCTACGCAACGGGGCGCAGCCTTCGCTACAATGAAGTTGAATTTCTCCGTCAGTATGCGCTAGGGTCGAGACATTCTGATTATCCCCTGCAGGATTTGTTGCGCTTTGTGGTGCACAGCGACATTTTCCTCAGGAAATAGAGAAGTTTAAACATGATGAACAGCCACAAACTCAGTCGTCGTGACGTGCTCAAGGGGGTTACCGGAGTCAGCCTTGCGCTGCCCTTCCTGGAAATAATGGGAGTCGAGAAAGCCCGGCAGGTGCCTCGACGTTTCTGCGCTCTTTACACTGCCAATGGTATGGCACTTCCCAGGCACGAACATGAGATCGACGACTGGAGTTGGTTTCCAAGGAAGCATGATGCGCATGGGAACTTCGAGTTTGGCCAATCCACGGCACCCTTGCGGCCCTTTCGGGAAAATCTCAGTTTCATGGGAGGGCTTTACCACCCAAGTGGACCGAAAGCCGATCCCCACACCTGTTCCGACATGTGGTTGACGGGGGCTCCACTGCACAACCCGCGTCCGGGGGCCTACAACTCCGTGGGGCTTGACCAGCTGATCGCCCGGCATACAAAACGCCACTGCCGTCAACCTTCCCTGGTACTTTCCGTGGATGCGGGAACTGGTTTCAGTTCGCGTACGGGCACTATTTCCTACAATCTGGAAGGGCATCCCATACCTGCGGAGAATAATCCAAGACGTGTTTTCGATCGGCTTTTCCGAGGGGATCGAGCCTCCATGGAGCAACAGCGTGGAGATCTCAAGCGGCGTATCAAGCTCGTCGATGCCGTGCTTGAAAACACACGTGCGCTCAACCAAACTCTGGGACGTCAGGATCAGCAGAAAATGGACCAGTATCTGACTTCCCTCAATGAGCTCGAATCTCGTCTGATCGCTTCTGAAAAGTGGGTTGATATTCCAGTGAAAGAGCAGGATCGTTCGCATCTTGACCTGAACGCAAACAACGAGGGGGAGCCGGCGGATTATTACCGGAACATGCTCGACCTCATCGCTCTGGCTTTTGATGCAGATATCACTCGCAGTGTTACCTTCATGATGAACCGGGAAGATGGAATGGGTATCAGTGACACTTTCCCACTCAAACTTGGTCTCAGCCAAACGCACCACAGCCTATCGCATGCTGGTGACAAGTCTGGTCAGCTGAACTTTGGCAAGTATGACCTCGTCCTGAGTCAACAATTGGCCTTCTTCCTGAAACGTCTTCAGGAGTTTCAGGATGCTGAAGGTTCCGTGCTGGACAATAGTATTATCCTGTATGGTAGCGGAGCGAGTACGACCCACAATCCAAGGAATCTTCCCACCCTCCTGGCAGGTGGAAGAAACATGGGGCTTCAGCACGGTTTTTACTGGAAGGATGGCGAGACGCGTATGTCCAATCTCTACCTAAGTATTTTACATGCCATGGGAATCAACGAGCAGACTTTTGCTGACAGTACGGGAACCTTGAAACATACTCTTTTTTCCGGTGTCTAGGCTATCCAGACTATGATTTAAGGGCATCAAGTCGTGATCACTTTCCTCCAGCCACGGAGTTGGTGGATCTGAACCAGTCAGCGAACTAGTCAGTGGTTCAAGTGGATCGCAGGTGCTCAAGACCGCGGGTGGGATGACGGAGAAAAGTGTGGCGCTTTTGATAGTGCTCATGATCTTCACAAGGGGCCAATCAACGACATGATGCATAACGCTGATATCATGCCTTTTTCTTTGTTAAGAAAAACATGCGCGGGGACACACTCCCTGCCGTTTGGTTTTAATCAGGGGAATTCATCGTCCCCAACAAACGAATACCCAAAAGAAAAGCCCAGATTGACGTCGGCCCTGACTCAGCCCCGCATCACAAGTCCTGAGGACGATAGATCCGTTTGGAAACCTCAAGCACCTCTTCTCTGGTGAAGGGTATCTTTCTCAGGGACTCCTCGGCAAAAAGCCCGGCCTGATCGCTGAAGTGCGGTGACTCATCAGAGGCCGTATGACTGCCAAAAGGCTGAATGGCCCAGGCATCCAGTTG
>JBDQII010000238.1:0-7957 GCA_040264395.1 Verrucomicrobiota bacterium | reverse complement strand
GTAAATTGGCAGGTTGAATGATCAAAGTTCGGTTGTGACCATGTCTGCGCTCAATGCCAACTTTGATTTCAAGTGATTCACCGGGCTTCAATGCGAATTCGCTGGCGCTGGTGGTCAGTTCACATGTGGGCTGTTTGATTGAATGAATGAGACGGTAGACCTGATCGTCGCCTCCCCGATGTGTCAGGGAGGTGACTTTGAGAAAGTAACGACCGGACTTGGGCGATTTCCAGATGATCCTTGGATCGTTCATGGTGGCCGCATCGTCATCGGACTTGATCTCTTTCCCGTTTGCGCCACAAAGCTGCAGCAGTAGATCGGCGGGATACCCCAGGCGTGCCGATTGAATTTCAAATTGATGCCATGCCTCATCTCCGACATCGAACGAGAACCAGTCAACATCTTCGTTCGATTGAATGATGCCTCGCGCATTTGAGCTCAAGGGGGTGGCGTTCTCTTTTGAGTTGTTGGGTTCAATTTCAGGGTTCACTAGGTTGGCAAAAATCAAAGCGCTTTGAAAATCAGTGGCCAGTTCCATGGAAGACCGGGAAGAATGACCTCTTTTTTTCAACCTGCCCGGTGCCGCAAGATTCCAACCGGTCAGCGTGAGCTCGCCCTCGCTGTAGGCGTTTTGCTCGCGGATGTAAGTCGAGTGACTCATGAAAAGTCTGTAAATGTAGCCGTCGCCACCACCCAGCTCCTCACTGGAAGTTGCGGGGTAGGGGAATCCCATCACCTGAACCCAATAGTAGCCGGTCGATGGCACTTCATAGAAGATGCAGGGGTCTAGATAATAGTGATCATGATTCCAATCCAAAACTCTGTTGTCTTCGTCCAGCAGGCGAAGAATGGCATCGGTTGTTGAACCAAGAACATAGGCATCCAGTCTTGCAATAAACGTTTCCCCTTTTCGAAGGTGGACCCGAAATAAGTCGGTGTCTTGTTTTCGGTTCAGCCTACCATGAGTCAGTATGGGGAGCTCGCGGATTGAATTTGCCTCACCGATCCCGTCATTGGGCTCCGATTCTTCTCCATCACTGGTGTGCGAGACAATGAGATAACGTGGGATCGATGCGCCTTCATCATTGTAGAATCGAACAAGTCTGGGGCCGAGTGGCGCATTTTTATCAGCAATCACCCTCCATACTTTTTCCTTTTCCGCTGGCTCAAAGCGAACCCCAGTCCCCGAAACCCAGACTTTAGGTGGCCAGGGATCGAGTTTTCCTGTCGATCGAACTGACCGAGACGCACCTGAGCTGATGCCTGCAGGGTAAAGATGTTCCAGCGTGGGCGAAGCTGCTTGCGCTTCCATTGTTGCTCCACAGATAGCGAGTGCCGTCGCGAGATAACTGACTGCACGGGAAGCTCGGTTGAGTAAGCTCTTTCTCAAAGACATGATCAGGTGACTCCTTGGAATCTAAATGAAATTTATTCGATGCATCAAGTTCACAGTCGAAAGATTGTGACTTGTTTCGTGCATGAGCCGAACCTATGTTAGGACCATGTCGATCATCGTCACCTTGCTTGTGGTTGGAAGTCTGCTGCTACTGGCCGAGATTTTCATTCCAGGCATGATTGCCGGGACCATTGGTGCTATTTGTTTTCTTTTTGCCATCATGGCTACTTACCGGGAATACGATGCTCCTGACAGTCATTATCTTGCAATCGGAATCATTCTGTTGGCTGGAATTGAATTCATCGCGTGGTTGCGTTTTTTCCCTGACAGTAAACTGGCTGAACGATTTGTGTCGAAAAGTTCAATCGGAACTTTGGGTAATGAGCGTCCCGATCTAGTTGGGCAAAAGGGGGTTGCGTTGACTGACCTGAGGCCAAGCGGAGCTGTGCGCTTGGATTCAGGTGGCAAGATTGATGTGGTTTCCGAAGGGAATTTGATTGAGCGCGACACGCGTGTCGGCGTCATTGATGTCGAAGGACTCCGAGTTGTTGTTCGTCAGGAGGATTAAACTCGGATTTTTACCACTATGTTTTGCAATGTCACCCTCGGCCTGCTATCTTTTAACCATTAACATCCTACTTCTTAATCAACTACGCATATGTCTACATTAGAGATTTTCGGCTGGGGCCTAGCCGGCGTCATCGTCCTTGTTGGAGCACTGCTCATGATCAACTTCTTCACGATTTGGTTAAGAGCTCTATTCTCGGGCGCACGAGTATCCATCACCGAGTTGGTTGCACTTAGATTGCGGAATGTTCCGGTTGGTCTAGTCGTTAATGTCAGGATTACCGCCATCAAATCCGGAATTCCGCTGAGCATTGACGATTTATCGACCCATTTTCTTGCCGGTGGCAGTATTGAAATGGTGGTGCAATCCCTCATAGCTGCGCGCAAAGCGAACATTCGGCTCGAGTACGACCGTGCCTGTGCTATCGATCTCGCTACCAAGGGCACTGGTAAAACGGTCATTGAGGCTGTCAAAACTTCTGTCAATCCCCGTGTCATCGACTGTCCGAATCCAAATGCCGGTAAGGGCACCATCGATGCCGTCGCAAAGGACGGGATTGTGATCAAGGCCCGTGCCCGGGTGACTGTTCGAACCAACCTCGACCGTTTTGTCGGTGGCGCCACTGAGGAAACCATTGTTGCAAGGGTAGGGGAGGGCATTGTTTCCACCATTGGTTCTTCTGACTCATACAAGGATGTCCTCGAGAATCCAGACCGAATTTCCAAGACTGTCTTGGGCAAGTCATTGGACAGCAATACGGCGTTCGAAATTCTATCAATCGATATAGCAGACGTAGATGTCGGCGAAAATGTCGGAGCCAAACTGCAAGCTGAACAGGCTGACGCCAACAAACTCATTGCTCAGGCTCAGGCTGAAGTAAGGCGTGCAGCCGCGGTTGCCACGGAACAGGAAATGGTTGCCCGTGTCGAGGAGATGCGTGCTCGAGTGGTTGAGGCCGAAGCTCAGGTCCCGCTCGCAATTTCCGAAGCCTTTCGCAGCGGGAATCTGGGTGTAATGGACCATTATCGCCTAAACAACATTCAGGCAGACACCACCATGCGCGATGCTATCGGCAAGGATGATGATCGGCCGGACGCCTCCATAGACGGCTGATTCCTGCTCAAACAGTGAAGGTTCCAACGGTAGATACGCGTAATGCTGGCATTTTTAGATAACGGTTTTTTCCTGTTTCTGGTCATTGCCCTGTTGTCTGCTGTGTCGGATTGGATCAGCAAACGTCGAGCTGCCAAAAAAGAAGATGACAGTTTATCGGTTCCTCCAATCACCACTGGGCGTGCGGCAGGGGTTCCTGAACCAGCCCCTGGAGATTCACCTCAACGCAAGCTCCCCAAGCTTTTTGAGCATCTAGAGCAGGAGCTAAAGCGCCTTGCCAATGATTCGCCTGTGGTGGAGGTTCTTGAAGAGCCTGCTGCCCGCAGGGAAAGCTCTCCCGATTCTTTTGGGGAGCAGCATCGTGAAACATTTGGAAAGCAGCATCGCGAAACATTTGGAGAGCCTGATCCCATGGCTGCCCAGAAAAAGAAGTTAGCGGATGCTGAGCGTCTCAAAAAAGAAGCAGAGACCAAGTTAGCCAACGCCAAAAAAGCTGCCCGCCGGAAAAAAACTGCTTTACCTCAAAAAACAACATACGCCCTTTCTCAAACGGGTATAAGTCCCAGAAAATTAAGGCGTTGGGTGCGGAATGCTCCTCAACTAAGGGTAGCCATCGCTCTGAATACCATTCTAGAAACTCCTAAAGGTCTTCAGCATGCTTCTCAAAAAAATCCGGACCGCGGCTTCTAGGTGAGGGGTGTCAAGGATTTGCAATCATGTGCCTATCTCGCGCATGGATTGCTTCAGCTTATCCAGTCCTTCATCGAAAGCAGCTGCCAGCTTAAAAACTGTTACTCCTTTTACTCTTCGTCTGAACTTTTTATAGTAGTCGACGGCCTCTGGCATGTCCATTTTATTGGCGGCTACGATGAAAGGTTTTTTGAGCATTTCGGGATCGTATAATTCGAGTTCCTGTCTTAGCTGATCGTAGTCATCCCACGGCTTGCGTGCATCGGTTCCAGCCATATCAATCAGGAGAACCAGAGCCTTGCAGCGCTGAATATGGCGAAGAAACGCGTGACCGAGCCCGACGTTTTGATGCGCCCCATCGATTAGGCCGGGAATGTCGCAAACGGTCATGCGATGATAATCTTCAAACTCCATGACTCCTATCTGAGGGTGAAGTGTCGTAAATGGATATGCAGCAATCTTGGGGCGTGCTTTGGAAAGAGCAGTCAGAAGGGTTGATTTTCCTGCGTTTGGATAACCTACCAGGCCAATTTCCGCCAAAATGCGTAACTCGAGAATGTATGTACCCTCCTCCCCCGGCTTGCCCGGTTGTGCAATGCGGGGAGTCTGGTTGCGTGAATTGGCAAAATGTTGATTCCCCAGACCACCCTTGCCTCCTTGGCACAGCAGAATTTGCTGGCCATGCTCCACCAAATCAACCACTAATTCTCTAAGAACGGCTGAATCAGCTTGGCCGGCATCCTCCTCTTGGTGCTCCAAGTTTAATTCCATTGCTCTCTCAGGTCCTCTTTGTCGGATTTTTGCGGATTTCAGGGCTTCATTTTCTTGCAATTCCTGATCATCATCATCGATTTCCTCCTTATCTTGATTGGATCGAAGAAGGGGCATCTTTTGGCCAGGTTTTTCTACCTTGGGTGCTGAAGGGTCAAGGAACCTCCAAACGGTCGTTCCGCAGGGGACTTTGATAACGACAGGTGCACCACTTTTTCCGGTTTTGTTTTTGCCCAGACCAGGAAGGCCGTTTTTAGCACGTGTCCTCGGAGAGTAATACTGTGCGACAAGGTTATTAATGTCGTGGCTTGCCTCGAGTATAATGTCACCTCCCTTGCCTCCATCGCCCCCCGAGGGGCCACCTTTGGGACGGAAAGCTTCGCGCAGCAATGCGATGCAGCCATTACCACCGTCTCCGGCTTTGGCATAGATTTTGACTGAATCGATGAACATATCTAAAAGAGGGTGAGAAGTGAGCGGGACCGTTTATTCTGTGTACAGCCTGATTAACGGACAAAAAAAGGCGAGGCTTAGCCTCGCCTTGTGTAAATGCTTTGTCTGAGACTTATCCGATGAGTCGTCTAATGGAAAAACTAAGCCACAGATTCGACGTTCACGCGGCGGCTGTCCTTGTCGAAGAAAACCTTGCCGTCTGAAAGTGCGAATAAAGTCCAGTCGCGTCCTTGTCCAACATTGACGCCAGGAACAAACTTGCTGCCGCGCTGACGGATGAGGATATTGCCTGCGCGCACGGTTTGACCGCCAAATTTCTTCACGCCAAGACGTTTGCTGTTACTGTCGCGACCGTTACGTGAACTACCCTGTCCTTTTTTATGTGCCATGCTTGAATCCTTGTCTTATGCGTTGATTTCTTTGACTTGAATGACGGTGATCTCCTGACGATGACCGATGGTTTTCCGGTGAGCCTTGCGGCGTCGCAATTTGTATGTCAATACCTTGGGGCCGCGCTTGTGCTTAAGCACATCTGCCACAACTGTCGCTGAATCGACTGTCGGCGCGCCGACTTTCAAGTCTCCATCATTGTTGACCATTAAAATTTTATTAAATGTCACAGGCTTTCCAGCCTCGACGTCTAAACGTTCGATCTCTAGCTTGTCGCCAGATTTCACTCGGTATTGCTTGCCACCTGTTTCTAGAACCGCGTACATAATCCAAATTTATCCCTTAAGTAGGAACGACAATAAAACCAAATAAGCCTTTTGGTGTCAATATTTGAACTGAAATATTTTGAGTCATTACTCACTCATTTAACATCCGTCCGATGTCACTCACCATCAAAATAATCTGCGTTGATTTCAAGTTCCGGAATCAATGGATCTGCGCTCGTAGATCGCCTGTGTCTTGACCTGATGTTGGCGGGTCCGCTTCACCTGAATGGAGGCTTTCAGGCGTCTCCGTGGCTGCGGGCAGCGCGGTGTGTTTTGAGCTTTGCAAGTGGCAGTCTCTGGATGACGTGGCAGCATGCCCCTCCATCGCCTCTTCGCTGGTATTGCCTGGGTCTTGCTTGATCAGTTGCATTGCATGCGTATATTGGGCACAGATTTAACAATTTCTTCCCCATATGTCACTCTCCCCGCCTTCCATAGTAAATTCTCGATTGTTGGCGTTACTGATTGGAATAAGTTTGTTGACCTTGCTGTTTCAGAGAATCGGATGGGGAACAGTATTTCCCATACTTGCCGATATCGGTTGGCAGTTTCTTTGGGTGGGATGCTACTTCCTCCTGCCAATCGCGCTGGCTGGACAGGCCTGGAGAACTTTGTTTGCCAAAAATCGCGATCGTGGGTTTTGGACTGTCTTCCTCGCCTCCTGGATTGGGCTTGCCTGTAATTGGCTGCTGCCCGTAGCGCAAATTGGTGGGGAACTTGTCAAGGCGCGGCTTCTTGCAAAACCCAATAAGGACATCGAACCCTGGGCGACCATGGTCATCGACAAAACATTCCAGGTATTGACACAGATATGTTTTGCTCCCCTCGGTCTCATGTTGTTGATGTTTCATCGCTGGGACAAGGCTGTCTTTATGGGTGGCGGCTTTGCCATGCTGATTTTGCTTGTGATGGTTATCTTCCTGTTGCGGATTCAAAAACGGGGTCTGTTTACGATGTCTTCGCGTTTGCTGCAAAAAATGATGAAGCAGGAAAAATCAGAGGCTCTCAGCCGCTTGTCAGAATCCATGGACCTTCGAGTCAGAGAAATCTATAGCACCCCGCTTGTGTTGGTGCGTGCTTTTAGCTGGCGGATGGCTTTTCGATTTGGGATGGCAGGTGAAATATATTTGATCATGACCCTGATGGGACATCCCGTCATGTTTCATGAAGCGGTCATCCTCGAAAGTCTTGCACAAACGATTCGAATGGCGGCATTCCTTATTCCCGGCGGCCTCGGAGCTCAGGAAGGAACGATTACCCTCATTGGTGCCAGCCTGGGCATTCCTGTCAGTCAAGGGTTGGCACTTTCGCTAGCTAGAAGAGCTCGGGAATTGATGGTTGGTCTGCCAGCCTTACTTGCTTGGTGGATTTCGTCCATGCGAGAAAATGATGCTGCTTTTGACTGAAATGTCAGCTGAATATCACCAATGAGATCCCAATCAACCCATCCTTTGACTTCACCCTCAAGAAGCCTGCGAAATCCTAATTGTTCTTCTTCTCTGCCAGAACCGGTAGCAAACCATGGTTTCAAGGTGGGCCTTACCATGAATCGACATCACCCTCTACCCATTCGAGTTGCCATTTGTTCATCCTTCTGAAAGGATCAAAATACTATGGACATCCCCCGCAATAAGGGCCTACCAAGTTTCTTTTCGGTAAATGACTTCCACCCAGAGAAACTGCAAGCCGAATGCGAGCATCAGCTCTCTCTGGAAAATTATCCGCACGCTGAAGCTGTAGAACAGAATATCCTTATTTATCAGGGAGATAATCTCAGGGCTGTGTTGATGGATCCGAGTAAGGAGCTCGTTCTTACATCTGAACTGTGTCGTTGTTTGCGGGATGGGCCTGGGGTTTTTGTGATTCGGAACGCCTATGAGGAACTTTCGCACGTAAACCAAATGACCCAGGTTTTTCAGTCGCGTATTTACCAGGAAAAAACCGATGGGCAATTAAAGGGAGACCATTTTGGAACCAATGAGCGCATCTGGAATTCCTTTCAAAAGGCCTGTATCGTCAACCCAGACCTCTGCGTCGATTATTATGGTAACCCGCTGCTTGCTCTGGCTTCGAGAGCCTGGCTTGGGCCGGGCTATCAAGTTACTGCTCAGGTCAATAATGTGAAACCGGGTGGGGAGGCGCAATCGGTGCACCGTGATTATCATCTCGGATTTCAATCTGAATCGGTCGGTCACCAGTTTCCTGCCCATGCTCAACTGGCATCTCAATACCTCACACTGCAGGGTGCCG
>JBDQII010000237.1:0-7996 GCA_040264395.1 Verrucomicrobiota bacterium | reverse complement strand
TGGGTGTTTTTCGGCTACATGCTTACTTTCTATCCAACGCTTGCTTTGTCCAATACCCTCGCCATGAAAAATATGACCAACCCGGACAAGGAATTTCCCCTTATCAGGGTGTTTGGCACCATTGGCTGGATTGCGGCCGGATTTTTACTGACAACGCTTTCCTGGGAGACTTCCATTTCCATGTTCTACCTCGCAGGCATTGCTTCCTTGATCCTGGGGGTAGTGAGTTTTGGGCTACCTCATACGCCGCCGGTCAAACATGAAGGAGGAATCACTATTGGGCAAATTTTGGGTTTGGATGCCCTTGTACTGCTTAAGAACAAATCGTATCTGGTGTTCATTATTTCATCCTTTCTGATTTGTATCCCTTTGGCATTTTACTATCAAATTGCAAGTCGAGTGGTTGAAATGACAGGCCTTCCCATTGGGCAAACCATGTCTTATGGGCAGATTTCCGAGATCTTTTTCATGGTGGTCATGCCCTTCTTTTTTGCGCGCTTAGGCGTTAAATGGATGCTGGCGGTTGGAATGTTGGCCTGGGTTGTTCGATACGGCTTGTTCGCCATCGGTGCCCCTGATGAGGTCCGATGGATGATTTTAACAGGTGTCGTCATTCATGGCATTTGCTATGATTTCTTCTTTGTAACCGGTCAAATATACACAGACCGTTTCGCCCCCAAGGAAATCAGGGGGCAGGCTCAAGGAATGCTTGTCTTATTCACATTAGGGCTTGGGATGTTCATCGGTGCGCAGATTGCCGGTCATGTGGAAGCCCAACACACCCCCGAAGCAGCCGCTACCTATGCTGCTGAGGTAAGCTCCAAGAACCTTGAAGCGCAAGGTTTGAGGGATCAATTACAAAGCATTTCCGATGGCGAGAAAGAGGCGGTAGAGGTGCAAATAGCACAACTTGAAGAAGCCGCAGGTGCGGCTCGCAAAGCGGAATTGAAATCATTAGAATGGAAACAGCTTTGGGGAAAACCTGCTATTTTTGCTGCCATTGTCATGGTCGTTTTCCTTGCACTTTTCAAGGATGAAAAGAAAGACACAAAGGAGTCAATCTAACATTATCGTTACAAATCAACTCATAATTTTAATATAAAACAATCTATGCAACGTCGACATTTTATCAAACAAGCAGGACTGGCTCTGGGCGCATTGTCAACGACCCCAGTATTTGGCGCAGCCAAAGGCCCCCTTTTCGAAATATCCGTCGCTCAATGGTCCCTTCATAAAACGCTTTTTGCCAGCAAGATGGATCACCTTGATTACGCAAAAGTTGCCAAAAGAGAGTTTGGCATTGAGGCAGTTGAGTATGTAAATCAGTTTTTCAAGGACAAGGCTACCAACGGTAACTATTTGATGGAAATGCGACGGCGCGCTGAAGGTGAAGGGGTTCGTAGCCTATTGATCATGATTGACGGAGAAGGCAACCTCGGAGATGCGGATGAAAAAAAGCGTCAGCAGGCCGTGGAAAACCACCACAAGTGGGTGGAAGCTGCCAAGTTCCTGGGATGTCACTCTATTCGCGTGAATGCGGCCACGGGTAACCAGGGGTCCTACGATGAGCAAATGGACCGGGCCGCTGAAGGGCTTTCTGCGCTTGCCTCCTTTGCAGAGTCTTACCGCATTGGTGTTATCGTAGAAAATCATGGAGGCTTGTCCTCAAACGGTGCCTGGTTGGCGGGTGTGATGAAGAAAGTTGATTTGCCTAATTGCGGAACACTTCCGGATTTTGGGAACTTCCGTGTCAGCAACGATGAGATGTATGATCGTTATCAGGGGGTCAAGGAGCTGATGCCATATGCCCATGCAGTGAGCGCAAAATCACACGATTTTGATGCTGAGGGTAATGAAGTGCACACTGATTACCGCAAGATGATGAAGATCGTCCTTGCTGCCAAATACAGCGGCTTCGTGGGTATCGAATATGAAGGGAGCAAGTTGTCTGAGATGCAGGGAATCCAGGCGACCAAGAACCTTCTTGAAAAGGTACGTGACGAGCTGAGTTAACCCTATGATAAAAATTTCAGATCGGGCAGGCTTTATGTCTGTCCGTTTTTTTTAATCCAAAAGCGCATGATTCCATTTCAAATTATTTTCAACCCGACCAGTTCGCATGAACTGTCCAAAATGCCCAAAGAATTGCAGTTGGACATTCTTGGTGATTTCCGTGGGTTTCCGCAGGACGTACGCTCCAAGGACTTGGATCGGTTTGGGAAATTGGAACGTCAGGGTAAGCAGTTATATCGCTACCGGTTGGGAGATTACCGTGTTTATTTTGAACGCTGCGAGCTGGGAATCATCATTCACCGTATTTTGAACAAGAACACGCTGAAGGATTTTCTGTTTCGATCCAGCCTGCCTCTGGGTGAAGACGAGGCACTGCAGAAAAACCCCAAGTTCTGGGAGCTCATGGATGTCAGCTCAGGTTCTTCGAAATAAAGAGACCGCCCAGCAAGCGGTATGATCAGGTGTCTTCGCCAATTTCAACATTCCAATAAGCAACATCCAGGAAGTGACGCCAACTTGAATGTCCCGGGAATGAGAGATTGATTTGGACATAAGGTCGCCATTTCGGGCGTTTGGGTTGTTTGATCAGGCGCATGCCTGCTTCATGCGGAGTCCGGTTGGCCTTGCGCGTGTTGCAGGGAATGCAAGAGCAGACGATATTTTCCCAGTTGGTAGGTCCTCCGTGGTCCCGAGGTATAACGTGGTCCAGGTTCAGCAATTTTCTGCCCAGTGTCTTGCCGCAGTACTGACATGTGTTGTGGTCTCTTTCAAAGATGTTGTGTCGTGTGAATTTGACTTCTTTCTTCGGAAATCGGTCATAAACCATCAACAATATAACCTTGGGGATTGCTATTTTGAAAGAGATCGTATGGATTTGCTCAGTTGTTGCTGAACAAAAATCGGTGGAAAAATCCCTCCACTCGTGAAAGGAATACGTTTGGTAATCTCCGGATGAGGATTCGTTGACTACTTGAGCCCTGCCTTCAAAAAGAAGGGTGAGCGCCCGGCGAGCCGAGCAGACATTCACGGCCTGCCAGAGACGGTTGAGCACCAATACAGGTTGTTCCAAAACTGTCGCCATACTCTTATTTAGAATAGTGATAGGTAACAGAGGCGTTGACGTCTGTCAATTCGCCGTCCATAAATGTATGGGTTTTCCGTCAGAGCGGTCCAGTGGAACAAAGATGCAATTGTCACGACTCGACGGCGTGGGCTAACGATGATTTTATAAAACAGAATATGAACAAAATTTTTACTTGGTCGGTGTGTTGCCTTTTTGCTCTTACGATGGTCCTCAACACTGCGCGGGCGCAAAGTGCGGATGAAGATTACATTGCCATTTACAAGCTAATTAAACAGGCCGATCAGTACCGTGATACGGGACTCTCGGATCAGGCTGCAACCGCCTACGCAACGGCGGCCAAGCAGCTGCAAACTTTTCAGAAAACCAATCCAAACTGGAACCAGCGTGTCATTCAATTCCGCACAAGATACGTTGCGCGGCAGATGGGCAGCCTGCCTAAACCTGCAGTCATTCAGTCAACGCCTGCAGACATGAGCGATGACTTGACTGATGATCAGGAAGAGAAAATTCAAGCCGTTGTTGCGGAAGCAACAAATAAGCTTGGTGGTCAAGTGCAGGCACTGAATCTACGTGTAGAACAGTTGCAGGAAGAAAACCGCTTATATATATCGAAGCTGCGAGAGGCTATGTCCGCCAAACCTGCTGGATTCAATCCTGAAGAATTACAGCAGGCCGAAAACCGCATCATGGACTTGCAAAAAGAAAAGCAGCTGCTGATGGTCAAATTGGAGCAAGAAGCAGATGCTTCTCAAGCTTCTGGTCAGACAGAAGATTCCTCGAAAACGAACGCATTGCGCCAGCAATTGGATGCGGCTCAGGGAACCATAGAGCAGCAGCAAAGTTTAATCGCCTCGTTGCGCAAGGAGATGACTCCGCCCTCCGGAACCAATGATTCGGAAGCGGGTCAAAATCGAGATCAATTGGTTCAGGAATTAATGGAGCAGAATGCGCTTCTTCGCAGAAAGTCTCAGGACATGGTCAGTAACACTCCCTTGCCGGCTCCTCAAAAAGTAATTTCCGCACCAAGAAAAGCACGTCGCGGTGCTTGGAGATGGTGGCCTTTTTCTCGGCGTGATAAAAAGAGCAACGACCCCTGGCTTGAGGCAAAGCTTGCCGCCTATGAAGCTGAAAGAGTTCCTTATCTTTCCGAAGAACTTGCCTTGATGCAGAAGCAGAGTCCGGATCAAATGAAAATGCAGGTAGCTGGCGAATCTCCCATGCGCAATTTAAACGCCGAGCAAACTGCATCCGCTGCCCGACTCGAGGCCCAGGCAAGGCAGGCTGCCGGGGCAGGGGACCTGGCAACGGCTGCGGATCGTTTCAAGGCAATCATAAAATTAGCTCCCGAAGATGTGTCTACCCTCGCAAATCTAGCTTTGATCCAGATTCAAATGAATGCCACTGGCGACGCTGAATCGACATTGCAGCAAGCACTGTCCATTGACCCTCAACAAACATATGCCCTTTTCTTGTCGGGATTATTGAAGATTAATCAAAGCGATTTTGATGGTGCTTTGGAGTATCTTTCACAGGCAGCCAAGCTTGATCCTGATGATGCAGAAGTCCAAAATCATCTTGGTGTCGTTCTCAGCGAGTTGGGACAGCGTGAATCAGGTGAAGCTGCCTTGCGGAAGGCCGTTCAGCTGCAGCCTGAATACACCGATGCGCATATCAATCTCGCCGTGGTATACGCGTCTCAAGATCCTCCTTTCAAAGAGCTGGCGAAATATCATTATCAATTGGCACTTCAGGCCGGCCACAGCAAAGATCCTCGTCTCGAGCGATTGATCGAAGGCGCCGAGTAAACCGGTCCCGGTTTGCGAGTATCTTTTGGGTTTCCGGATGTCTTTAAAACAGATTCAAAAGCGGCTGGATGTGTCCACTCCCGGGCGTGGTCTTTTTGAAATCACTTCAGACGTCCAATCCTGGGTTCAGGCCAGTCAAATGGGCGAAGGTCTGGTGCACCTCTTGTTGAGGCACACTTCTGCGTCGCTGCTCATACAGGAAAATGCAGATCCGGATGTGAAGGTTGATCTCGAACGGTTCTTCAAAAGATTATGTCCCGATGGTGACTCCATTTACGACCACACCCTTGAGGGGCCCGATGACATGCCAGCCCATGTCAGAGCGGCATTGACATCCGTGCACCTGAGCATTCCTTTTGCGGACGGCCGCTTGTTGTTGGGAACCTGGCAGGGCATCTATTTATGGGAACATCGCACTCATCCTCACAACCGCCAGATCATTGGGCATTTGATAGGCGATTGATATGAGCTTTCTCATCAGTAAAGTGCGCACTGCTCAGGCTGTTGCCTCTGTCTTTGGTCCATTGTTCCTCTCGTTCAGTAGCCTGATCGCGGAAGGCACAGAATCGACACATTGGGGCTTTGGACCCCTTGAAATGTTTCCCGTTGAATCACAGATTCAGCTGGTCCGCTCACTGGATGCCAATAATGATGGCCTGAGCGATCTGATTGTCTCCAATCCACGGAAATCCGAATTGACATTACTCCTCAACCAAACGGGCCATGAGGGTGCAAGCCCGGAAGGGGACCGGCAAGTTTTGAAAAACGTCAATGATGGGGTCAACCGATTGCCTCCAGATGCCAGATTCAAAACAAAATCGATTCTGATACAAAGCCGTCCCAAATCCCTTGCCACGGGTGCATTGGATCAGGATACCTTGCCTGACATTGTTTTTTATGATGATCGCGAAACCTTGACTGTTCTATGGAACGGGAAGGAGGGAGCCTGGAGTGAAAAGACAACATGGCGTGTAACAGATGGTATTTCAGGTTTGAGATCGCTCATGATCAGAGATTTGAACATGGATAGCCTGCCTGATATCGCTCTGTTATGTGAGTCTCGGGTGTCGATTTTTTACAACAAGGGAGGAAGGCAGTTTGATCAGCCCCGAAACATTCAAATTCCCAGTGGTGTTACATCCTTTGAACCTGTCGATGTGAATCAGGATCATCAATTGGATCTTGTTTTTCATGTCCCGAATCGGAAAGACGGTCTGTATGTTTCTCTGAGAAACGCGACATCCTTTGGTAATTTTATCCAAGTGCCTTCGATTCCGTTTGCGAAGGTTTTTTGGCAGCATGATACCTATCATGGCAAGGTGCAAATGTTTGCGATATCTGATCATCTGGACCAGCTCATGGCCTATGAGCTGGGATTACGACCAAGCGCAAAAGCCACAGAAAAAACGGACTCAGGCGCTCTGCAGATGATTCGCTTCCCTGAATTTTCAGGTATCAAACGAGGTGTTTGCTGGGCAGACATGAACGGGGATGGTCGGGATGACTGCCTTGTTTCGGACCCCGACGCAGGACTTCTAAACGTCTTTCTCTCCAACCAGCAGGAAGGCTGGGATGAGCCGCGCATTTTTCCCTCTTTGACAGGGGTGCAGGAACTGACGGTGATGGATTGGGGGCAAGACGGGGGTTTGGAAGTTTTTTTACTCAGCAAAGATGAGGATCAGATAGGGCATGCTCATTGGGATTCCGTGAGCAAGATCATGTCCTACCCCGAAAAGCTTCCCTCCCTGAGCAAGCCGCTCGTGATGCAGGGCCAATCGTCTGGAGCGGGACATTCATCGCCTTCTCTTGTGGTATTGCACGAAAACGATCAAGGCTGGGCAGTCTCCACGATTGGATCAGATCTGGGCATGCAGACACAATCGTTTCAAGGTAAATTGAAGGGCATTCCTGAGCGACTCATGCTGCATGATCTGGATCAGGATGATTGGGTGGATTGCCTCATATTTACTCCCTATGAACCTTTGATCTGCCTGCGTCGGCAGACAGATGATATCTACGAAACGATTGAGCTAACTCCACCGGGAGGTTCCTGGCAGGGAGGCTGGGCTACCAGTGGGGATCTAAACGCGGACGGTCGGCCGGAATTGATCATGCCTTTCAAGAACATGGTACGAGCTTACAATATGACATCTCGAACTCTTTCCAGTGATACGGATATACCCACATTGGATTGGGCATTGCAAGTTGTCGGACAGATCAACGGGCCATCCAATGCTTCCAACCTGCGATCGGGCGTCGTTTTGCAAGATGATGAAGGGTCAGCAACAAGTGTGGCTTTATTTGATGTTTCTGGATCGCGCTTGCATGTAGCTGAGCAAGACCCCAAGGGAGTTTGGAGTGTGATCAGCAGTCAGGACATCATCGTGAATGAATTGGTTCGTTTACAACAACTTGAGAATGAAGGAAGTCAGGAGATTCTGCTGCTTTGCGAGGGCAAACATGGAGCAACTTTGAATACGATAGGGGGCCAAAATCTGACATTGAAACCCATAGGCAAGCAACGTTCCATGGCCAGAGAAGCGAGATTGCAATCTCTGCTCACTGGTGATTTCGATCAGGATGGCACGCCCGAGGTTTTTGCTCTGGAAACCAGTGAGCATAGGGTGGAATGCTTTCAGCTCGAATCAGATCAGTCGTTTTTACCACTGAATCAATGGTCTGTTTTCGAGAAGCGAAGCTATCGCAATCAGGGGGCGGCCTTTCCCGAACCCAAAGAAGGCGTTATCGCCGATTTTACTGGAAATGGACTGCTGGATCTGTGTCTGATCGTGCACGATCGAGTGATCCTTTACCCGCAACGCGCATGGAGTCGGACGAAATCTGCCAGGTGAGCGTGGAGGCAGCCACGGTCAAGGAGCAGTTGATCTGGGACGAATACCTTTTGAGAGCCTGCGAAGAAGGGCAAATCGGGCCCAGTATCCGGACATGGGTCGTGAATGAACCAACCGTAGTGCTGGGCTATTCCAACCGACCTGATCGTGAGGTTCACATGGCGCTTTGCCGTCAACGGGGCATACCCGTTCTGAGACGCACGAGCGGAGGGGGAACTGTCCTGCTGGATGCGGGGTGCCTC
>JBDQII010000236.1:0-7998 GCA_040264395.1 Verrucomicrobiota bacterium | reverse complement strand
CTTTGATATGATCTAAAAACTCAGCAAGTGTATTCCAGGGGGCGTCCTTGCGAACAATCAAGGCCGCAGCATCTGAATTCACTTGCATCAAAGGAATAAATGCTTTGTGTGATAACTCAGAAATTCCCATCCAATGCATCGTGCTCAATTCAAAAGTACCCATCGTGATGGTATAGCCATCCGCTTTGGCATTGGATCCAAATGAATGACCGACGGCGCCACTTCCTCCCGTTTTGTTTTGAACTACACATGGAACGCCCATGGAGCTCTTTAGAGCATCTGCTAGATATCTTGAAACTCTATCTGTGCCTCCTCCAGCACCCCAAGGACAAACGATTGTGATCGTTTTACTGGGAAAGGATGCGACGGATGCAGCATTGGATTGATGGTTGTTGTTTTGAGGCCCACACCCTGACAGGAATAAAGCCATTACAAAAAGACCCAAAGCCCATTCAAGGCTCATGATCACCATACATTTTCTGGAAAACACTTTCATGAGAATAGGCAATACGATGGTGTAAAAGAATGCTCGTGACAAGATTTCAATGTATTCATCCGTATTCAATCTTGATGGAGTCAACGCCAGGTTCTGAGAGAGAAAAATAAAGTGAAGGATCTGTTACGTTTCTTTTTCGATGATCTTCTAACAGGAAAAATCCTCGCCTTGGTCCATGTACGGTTCTGTGCAAAATGGCGAAACAGGGCCAACTCAATGACAGCATCAACGGTGTTCGCATCTGCATTCAATGCCTTTTGATACTTTTCATGGAATGCTTCGGGTTCAAAAATAAGATCAAGGATTAGCTGAATATTGTTCCAAACTTTAACTTCACTGAAATGAGGACTGGTTGTGTCGAGGGTTATTGGCAAGATAAACGGTCCAGGTCTATTGCTGTTGTCCTCTCACGTTCTGAGGATGCATGGATTGGGTTCATCAAAGAACCAAAATACGAAGTTTTGAAAACTTACAGGAGAGTCGCTCCACTGAATCAGGACGAGCTAGAATCTGGGATTGGTAAGTTGCTCTTTCAATCAGGCCGAACTTGATCCCCGGGATTGGCCTCACCTTCGATAAGATCTGCAGCAATCGTTCTTCCGTGAGAGGGTCCAGTGACCTTGACGACTCCTACTTTTTGCTGTTTGCGGTAGATGAAGAGTCGTCTCTCTATCTGAGGCATGGGGTGAAAAGGAAAATCAAGGATGACAAAACGCAAGGCAGTATGAACGGATGCTACCTGACCAATCGGTGCGTTGATGACTGGGATAATGGTCGGGGTATCAGATACTGCCCCGCCTGCATCGTCACCGACATTGCCATCCTTGCCTGTCCAAACGGGATCGTGCTCCAATCCTGGAGGCACTGACAAACCAGAGCGTTGGCATCCGTTGACTATAAAAAGAAGGCACAATGACAAAATCAATGAACGCATGGGGGAAATAAAGGACTGGCTCACTAAAAAGTCAAGCCATGGGAAGGAGGCGCATTGATTTGTCCTCGATCAACCTATAAATTACAAGCCACAGCAGGAACGTCTGTGTTGCTTGCTGGTAACTCTCATGACGAAAAGACCAATCAATGGTTCCACGCCCTGTGCCATGACCATAGCAGGCTCTGACAGTGGAGGTGGGGCAGGTATACAAACAGATCTCAAGACATTTGCGGGGTTTGAAGTGCATGGAACGAGTGTTGTTACCTGTGTAACCGCTCAGAACCCCCGCGGTGTATTGGATATTCAACCGATTTCATCCCGCGTCGTTGACAAACAATTTGAGGCCTTGTTGGACGGCTTCAAGCCAAAGGCAGTCAAGTCAGGGATGTTATTCGCTTCTTCCATTGTCAAGGCAGTTGTCAATAGACTTACGATGGAAAAACCCGATTGGTATGTCATGGACCCTGTGATGGTCGCGACGAGTGGTGGGTGTTTGTTGAAAAGTTCTTGTATTCAATTGATCCAGAAAAAGCTGATCCCATTGGCGGATCTGATCACCCCCAACATCGCCGAGGCGGAGGTGCTGCTGGGTGTCTCTATCCGCACAAATTCGCAGTTGAAAAATGCGGTGAAACAATTAGTGGATCAATATGAGCGGCCTTTCCTCCTTAAAGGAGGTCACTTACCCAGCAAAGGGTTGGCCGTGGACTATCTGTATGATGGTCAAACAATGACACTTCTGGAATCCAAATACATCCATGGCAGAAAAACCCACGGAACAGGCTGTACCTACGCTGCAGCTATCACGGCTCAATTAGCTCTGGGCAAATCCCTTGTTCCTGCGGTAACCATTGCTAAGAAATTTATTTCCAAGGCAATTTCTCATAGCTACAAAACCGGTGATTATGAAGCCCTGAACATCTGGAAAGCAGCAAGCGCGTGAGCCACATTTATTTAGATTACAATGCAACAACGCCATTGGATGAGGAAGTTTTCCAATCCATGGTTCCTCACATGAAGAATTTCTATGGAAATCCTTCCAGTATCCATCAAGTTGGTCGTCAAGCAAAAGCCCATTTGGACGATTTCCGCTATGATGTTTCTGAGATGTGGCAGTGCAAGCCTAGTGAAGTTGTTTTCACCAGCGGAGGCACTGAGAGTAATAATATGGCCGTTTTCGGCACGGCGAGGTTGCGTAAGCACTTGGGCAACCATCTCATCTGCAGTTCTATTGAACATCACGCGGTATTGCACTGTTTTGAATATCTAGCCGAGAAGGAAGGCTTCGAGGTCACGTATCTTCCGGTGGACCACGAGGGCAGGGTGGATCCCGAATCTGTTCGTGAAGCCATTCGGCCAGATACCCAGCTGGTTTCTGTCATGGCAGCTAACAACGAAATTGGCACCCTCCAACCCGTTGCTGAAATTGGCGCTCTTTGTCGCAATCAGGGTGTCTTGTTCCATACCGACGCCGTTCAGTGGTTTGGAAAAGAGCCTCTGGAATCCATTCATTCCTTTCATGCCGATCTGGTTTCCGTCTGTGCCCACAAATTTCATGGTCCAAAAGGCTCTGGCGCTTTATTCATTCGATCTCCCTTGCTGCCTGAAAAAATTCTTTTTGGGGGTGCTCATGAAAATGAGCGCCGGGCAGGCACGGAAAACCTTGCAGCCGTGGCAGGTCTTGTCACAGCCTTGAGAAAGTTTTCCTTCCCTCCGGTCTTTCGTAAGCCCAATGTGCATGAAGGGATTTCCAGGCTGCACAAGAAGCTTGGATCAATCAAAGAGGTGGAAATATTGAGCCCCTCCATAGGATCTTTGAACAATACGTTGGCATTTACAGTCGAAAGATGCGACAGTATAGGATTGTTGGCTGGACTTGATATGGAAGGAATTTGTGCCTCCAGTGGATCCGCCTGTTCGGTGGGCTCGCTGGAGCCATCGCATGTTGTACTTGCGATGGGCGTGAGTCGCGAAAAAGCCAATGCGCTGGTTCGCCTCTCTTTAGGCAGAGAAAATACTCCCCAACAAATAGATCGTGTGGCACAAATGTTGCCAACGATTATTAATCGGTGCCAGCCTGTGAATGGATGAGCCAACAGTCTGTGAATAACTTTGTGAATAGCGTGAATAAGTCTGTTAAGTTGTCTTAACCTGCTGGTTATTATTTCTTTGTTCACCCCTCTTTTCTGCTCTAAGTCCTTGAGGGAGCCTTGACAGCAATAGTTGCTTGCCTTATTCACAGGCCTTAATTTTAATACATTTTTCTCTCTTTGAGAATTATTAGATAGCTTGAGCGCATGAAAATCAGCATTGCCAAAGAAGAACTGATCCGTGGTCTGCAGTCCGTGCAGAACGTGGTGAATCCCCGTACTACCCTTCCAGTCCTCTCAAACGTCCTTCTCGTCGCAGAAGAAGGCAAATTAGTCCTGACGGCCACCGACCTAGATGTAACGGTCTCATGCACCGTACAGGCGGATATTGAGGAATCAGGGAAAGTCACGTTACCTGCCAAGAAGGTTTTTGGTATCGTGCGTGAGTTATCAACTCCGGAGATTGAGCTGGTTGTGGATGAAAAAAACGTGTGTAGCTTGCACGCTGGGGCCTCCTTCTTCAAAATCGTTGGATTGAGTGCGAACGAGTTTCCACCGATCGCAACGTTTGAAGAAAAAAACAAAATCTCCATTTCACAGGAATGCCTGCGGGGAATGCTCAAGAAAACTTCATACGCTGTTTCCTCAGAAGAATCGCGATATGTGCTGAACGGGATTTACCTCAATATCAAGGAATTCAAACTTACCATGGTGGCTACGGATGGGCGACGTCTGGCCTTGGTCGAAGAAGATCTTGAGGAAACGCCAGAAGTACAAGCCAATTTTATTGTGCCTACCAAGGCCATCAACGAGCTGAACCGCCTTCTGGGTGAAGAGGGAACGGTGGATGTTCAATTTCAGGATAATCAGGCATCCTTCTACCTGCACGGAGAAAGCCAATTCTCGATCATGCTCATAACCAAGCTGATCGAAGGATCCTATCCCAATTACAGTCAGGTCATACCACAAAAATGCAAAGAACGTGTTCCTTTGGTAAGAGAAGAATTGCTCCAAGCATTGCGAAGAGCTGAGATCATGACGAGTGACAAAGCTCATTCTGTCAAATTTGCCTTCACCCAGAACAATTTGCAGATTACCGCCAACACACCCGATGTTGGAGAAGCCCGTGAAAATATTGCCATTAACTATTCTGGAGAAGATATCACGGTCTCCTTCAATCCGCTCTACATGATGGACCCCCTCAAAGTCCTGGATGACGATGAAGTTTTCCTTGAAATGTCTGATGAGTTGAGTCCTGGAGTCATCAAGGTTCAAACTCCGTTTATTTACGTGATCATGCCCATGCGCACGAACACTTCCTCTTGATGTGCTAGAAAAGAAGCATTGTTCTCGCTTCACTTGTCGATGATCTTTTGGTTTTTTCGAAAGATCCCACTTCAGATTCAAAAAAGGATTATCTTTTGATCGAAAAGATTCAGTGCATCGCCCGAGAAGCCGGAAAGGCCATCCTTTCCTATTATGGACAGCCTATTCCTGTCGAAAAGAAAGCAGATGACAGTCCTTTAACCAAGGCTGATCTAGCGGCTCATCATGTGATCGTTGAGGGCTTGCAAGCACTCGACGACTCCATACCCGTGCTCTCTGAAGAGGCCAGTGAGGTGGGTTTTGAAGAACGTAAAAAATGGAATGATTTCTGGGTGGTCGATCCCATGGATGGCACCAAGGAGTTCATCAAACAGACCGGCGAATTCACGGTGAACATCGCCCTGGTGCGACTTGGAAAACCAGTACTAGGCGTTGTTTATGTTCCCGCCAAGGATCTCTATTACTGGGCGGAGCAGGGACAAGGGGCCTTCAAGCAGCAGGGTGAGGAAGCAGCCTTTTCCATCAAAGTTCGATCTCCAGATAAAAAGCGGCCAGGCATAGTTGCCAGCCGTGATCATGCGGGCCCCATGGTGCAAGAGCTTCTGGAAAGGTTTCCCGGTGCTGAGACCCAGAGCATGGGGAGTTCATTGAAATTTTGCCTCATCGCAGAAGGAAAAGCTGACATTTACCTACGTGATGTCCCTACAATGGAATGGGACACTGCGGCCGCGCAATGTGTGGTTGAACAGGCTGGGGGAGTCGTACAAGATATTGAAGGAAATAGACTTGGCTATAACAAACCCATCCTGCGCAATCCATCCATTATTACATTGGGTGAAGCATCTTTTATGTGGAGGTAATTGATCGTTCAGAAGCTGCAGCGGGTGTCGGCATCCCTCAGAACCTGCTCCCAATACCGAAAGCTTTTAGTTGATTAGCGTCACTTTGCGGTGACGGAGCAACCCACCTTTAGCTCGATGAGTGGTCTTTCAATGTCAGGATAAAATGGATTCCAAATTTGGAATAGCCGACAACCTACTGCAACAAAAGCCTTATGATGACGATCAAAGAGTCGTTTTTATTTCAGCATCTGTATGGCATAATTCATGCCAACAGAAGCCAACAGACTCTGATTTCCCCTTGTGACAAGGGAATTACGAACTTGCTGGTTGACCTGACCCAGCTCCCCATCTCTTCTATCTTGCATGTTTGGTAAAGCCATCATCTTTGAGCTTATGTTGCTGCTCTTGGCTTGGCTATCAGCATGGCTTTTTTCAATCCCTTTGTGGGGTGAAGACAAGTGGAATTGGGTAGGTGTTGCAGTTGGAATAACTTCCACATTACCGATGCTTTCCATGTTTTTCTTGCTGATGCAATCCAAGTGGGAACCAAGTCGAAAGATCATCCAAATGATGGACGAGGCTGTATTGCCGCTGTTCAAAGATTTTACGATACTTCAAATAGCAATACTTTCTATTGCTGCGGGAATCAGTGAAGAAGTCCTTTTTCGTGCTGTGATTCAAGGAGGCCTTCAATCAGCTTCAGGGCTGCCAATCGCCGTAGTAATCTCGGCGCTCCTTTTCGGAGTATGTCATGCACTCACCAAGTTCTATTTTGTGCTGGCAACGCTCATAGGCGTCTATCTCAGTCTGGTCTGGATTTCCACAAGCCAGTTAATAAGTCCCATGATCGCGCATGCCCTTTATGACTTCATCGTGCTTGTTTGGTATCTTCGTCTAAGGGTCAAACCCAACGATTGACGCAAATTATCCTCGCCATGATGGCAGGTCCTTCTTTAATGGGTTGCTTGAATTACTTTGATCACAATGCAACTGCTCCGATGAATCAAGTCGCCAGAGAGGTCTGGCTTGATGCGGTTGAAAGATACCCGGGTAATCCGTCGAGTCTTCACCGAATCGGCACTCGAGCAGATAAGGCTCTGGAAGATGTGCGCCTGGTGTTGGCAAACCATCTCGGGTGTTCTCCACTGGATCTGGTTTGGACCAGTGGCGCGACGGAATCCAACAACATGGCCTGGTACCTTATTGGTCAGACGCTGTCAGCAGATGCTGAGGTATGGGTTTCCGAAATGGAACATCCTTGCAACATCGAAAGCGCGACGCGTTGGCTTGGAAATCATGTCAAATGGATTCCTTCCAATGGTGATGGTTTGGTTGATCTGGATTGGCTCGAGGCTCAAGCACGGCATGGCAAGCCGCATCTTGTTTGTATCATGGCAGCCAACAATGAGACTGGTTGCCTTCAACCCTGGGAATCGGTCAGGACTTGGTGCCAGGAGCAGGAGATTGCCTTCTTTTGCGATGCCTCTCAATGGGTAGGTCGATTACCTGTGAATGGTCTTGGTGCATGTGATTGGGTGTCGGCCTGTGCACATAAATTTGGAGGGCCCAAAGGAGTGGGTTTTCTTAAATGTCCATCTAAAGGTCGGCTTGATGCTTTCATCCTTGGCGGTCCTCAGGAAATGAATCGGCGTGCTGGAACGGAAAACGTACCGGGCATCTTGTCAATGGTTGCTTCTCTGGAAGCGCGTGAAAAGGAAATCAATGAGGAATCCATTCAACAGCGGCTCACCATCCAGCAAGAATTTGAAGCCCTTCTGCAGTCTGTATTTCCCAACATTCGAATTCTGGGCAAAAATGTCAATCGACTGTGGAATACGACCTCTGTGATCATGCCTGAGGTGGATTGTCGTATCCGCTGGGTGGTGAAGCTGGACAAGGAGGGTTTTGCCGTTTCGACTGGTTCGGCATGTTCGAGCGGCAAAGAAAAGACCAGTCATGTGCTGGCTTCCATGGGGCTCAACGCATCCGAAGCGGGTCGTGTGTTGAGGTTTAGTTCAGGGTGGGACACATCTTTGAATGCATGGGACGCTCTGAGCGTTGCGTTGCAAGACGTTTTTCAAAAGATCATTCACAGCGAGCAGGCTCTTGAATGACATGCAACTTGAATGCGCAGCATCTTCGATACTCCCCTAAAAGGCATGGACCGTTCTAGAATCTTTCTCCATTGAAACAAGAGCCTACTATTGTAAGCTCAAGGTATGATTTATGACGCATCCATGGATGCATTATTGCAGAAAGTCTGGGAGGGGCAGCGGGTCGATGCTGCCGAGGCACGCAGATTGTACTCGT
>JBDQII010000235.1:0-8043 GCA_040264395.1 Verrucomicrobiota bacterium | reverse complement strand
CCACCTTCGTTGTTCACATAGTTCCAGTCGAAGTGGAGGGAGAGATCATCTTTTACCGGGTAGGTGAGGTTGTAGGATGCTCCTTTATTGGCGCGAAAGTCAACCCATTCTGGACCATCTTCATGGGCACCATAAACCCAGGCACCAAGCCGGTGCTCAATACCTTTGGTGAAGAATCCCACCTGGGCTCCCCAGGGACGTTGCTGACCGATTTCATTTACGATAGCTGAACGTTCGACCGTTTTGATGTATCTCGACGATTGAATGTCTTCACGGGTAATGTCCTGCTTATCTTTACCGATAATCAAATAATAATCATCGCTGGGTTCCCATTGGATGTTGAACGTTTGGAAATTGTTTATAAAAGAACCCTCGTCGCTAAGGGCTGTTCTGGAACCATGCCCATCCGAAATGTTTGCGTCGAAACCGAAGGAAAGATTGTGAGCAAAATCGAAGTCCATTTGGATTCGCGCCCGGCGGTGGTGGTAGACATCGTATTCATTGTCTTTGACACCACCGATATCCTCGTCCTGGCTGATGTATTGACCATGATACCGACCTTTCAACTTAACATCTCTGATGAAGCCGCTATCGCTCTTATACAAAGTGTTTTTGTCGAATATATTCCACGGTTTGGCAGGTGTCACAGTCGGACTCTCATCAACGACTTCCACCTTGTCTTCCCCTGCATTCGCAAGGCATGCGCTGAACATACCCGCGCAAAGGAGTGTCACGATACTTTTATTGGTCCCTAATTGTTTCATTTTCTGTTTGCTTGATTTTGTTTTAAGGGTTGTCGATTGGTTTCCCATTCAACGGCGATGAGTTTAAAGGTTAGTTGGACTCCTTCAATGGTGTGTTTGTTACAAAATGGTGACGTTTCGTTACATTTGTACGATTTCCGTGCGGCTATCAGGCCGCGATCGATACTCGCAGTTCCTAGTTTCCACGGCGGGTGCATAGCCTCTTTTCTACGGTCCTCTGTCCCTCCGCAAACGCGTTTCCCTCCCGCGAAGTTGGAAACAATTCGCTCTCCGGAATCCCCAACATGTGAAGGTGCCTTGCAACGAACCTTCCGATTCGTCGGGACTACTCGGTGATCGACCAATTGACGGCGTGTGGGGTGATGGAAGCCTCGGCATTGTATGAGTCTCTCTTCACCGATATCGACACCGGTGGCCCGAAAGCTGTGTTTGGCGGGAAGGACGACATCGTTGATGGGATTTTGGAGCTCTGGAGACGGTGTGTGGAGAACTGAGGAAGGCTGAATAGGGACGAAGCTCGATGCAAGCCACCTCTGTGACACAAGCCTCGGCAAATTCTTCCTTTACAAGTGGTCCTGTCTTCACGGTCCATTTCTGCGGAATGGTAAGAATGTAGGCCATTAGCCTGAGTGACCGCCGCTTGGAAAATTGGGCCACAATGAGTTAGGGGTTTTGATTTGCTGGATATCTTCCTTCCGTTTCGGCATGCCGTTACTTCGGGCTTAAACTTGTATTTAAGGCTTCTACCGGCTAGGCCAATAGAATGTCTAAGATCCTTCTGGATTTGCGTCGACAAGCCAAGGGACTGATCGAAGCCGGCAAGACCTCAGCTGATGTAGGTGTGTTGCTGGACATCAAGCCCGGAATCGCAGCTCATGTCATCGACAGTCACAATGAGAATATTGGGTCTGGATTTCTCCGCATCAATAGAAAAAGGTAGCAAGAAAGCAGAGCAGAGCATTGCCAAAACGTAACTCGGATTCATCACCTTACCATTGCCTCACAATAGAATAAAGTCACTCCAAAAATAGCTCCTAAAAAGTATAATTATTTGGAAAAATAAATGAACAATTCAACGAAGTGTTATGATTTCCGTATACTCAGCAGAAAAAAAAGATAGCCTACCGAATTTTCGAATTATACTTTTGCATTATGCCATACTAATTCCATGTATTTAATCTGGAAGAGAAGTTGCTAAAACAAAAATTTCAGTGGAAAGGTAACCTGATCAAAACTTTTGTTTTCATAAATAAGCTTCATTGACCGGATGTTGTGTCTCCTATGAGCTTCAGGTTATGATTGGAAATTTTGGTATTTTGTTTTGAATACGCATCAGCTAAATCAGATACCTTCTCTCCCCCGATGAAAAACGAACTTAAATTTTCGGTTTCGTGATACCAGTTCACGAAGGTCTTCATCGTATTTTTTGAAAAATCCAAGGAAACAGGTTCCAATCCTCTTTGCTTGGCTATGAAAAACTCTGACACGGCAAGAGTATCCTTTGGAGAGAGCTGAGTAAAAAATTCATGTGGGAAATGTTGTATGTGCAATATTTCTCTCGAATGGTTATAAAGAAATACTTCTCCGTCTCGAAGGAAAGTTATGATTCGCTGCCATGGGGGAACTTCGGAACGGTTTTGGATAGGTCCAAAAATGACTTTTTTGGCATTAGTATCCCAGATACGGATAGTACCGGAGTCAGTCACAGTTAAAACAAAAGACTCTTCGACCTTTTCAGGATATTCCTCCATGACCTCGACTCTGTTTTCATGTTTTAATTCAAACTCCGGCTCCTCCGATTGGTTATCCAATCTCCACAATCTTACATATGAATCGCTGGATCCTGTGTAAACGGCATTTTTGCAATCGGAAAAGGTGATACTTCTCACGGCATAGTCATGAGGGAGAATCTTGATTTGTTGACCCGTTTTTGTCTCCCATATTTTGACAATATTCTTGTCGCTTCCGACTATGCTTGAAGCTGCTAATTTTGAGCTATCTTTCGAAAATGTCAGTCTACCTCCAAAGCCGAATTTGTAATTAAGTTTTACCGGATTTTCAAAATTTTTGTCGGCTGAAAACATAAGAGAAGTTCCATCCTGAGATACACTTGCAAGATACTTTGAATCTGGAGAGAAATATAGATCTCGGATTATATTGTTGTGCCTGCCTATTGTTTTGGAATCTTCTAAGTTATCGGTCTCAATCAAATTTATTATATCCTCATCCAGAACTGCGTAAGCAGCCCTTTTGCCATTTGATGCTAATGCTACAGCGGTAATATTTCGTTCTGGCTCTGATGCCGAAAATGAATAATCAACTAATTTTTCATGAGAAATCGTGTCCCAAATCGTAAACCCTCTCCAAGAGTTCTCACCATTCTCGTAGACAGCCGCTATTTTCTTTCCATTGTCCAGGATAGCAACTTTTCCTATTCTGTTGGTTGTATTAATGACTTTTGGCACGTAGTAATTGCTTGATTTACTCCATATTTTTATTTTTCCAGATTCATCGCCTGTGAGGATAAAGTCTTGCTGAGCGGATATGGCAGTGCCAGTGATAGGGGCGTCATGCGATAGGGAAGTTTTCATTGGCCTACCACTATGGATATCCCATTCGTGGAATTCTCCATTTAGTAGGCCACACATTACTTTTCTTCCTGTTTCGTCAAATTCTACTCCGAGAATCGTATCTCGAGAATAAAATGGTGGGGTTAAAATTTTACCAGTTTTGGCATCCCAAATCGTTATGCCATTATTATCTGTTGTAGTAACAACTTTTGAATCGTCTGGGCTGAATTTTGCCCACCAGGCAAAAACGTCATGTTGCATTACAGGGCTTTTTAGCGCTCCTGTTTTCAGGTCCCAAATGTAGGCTGTCTTATCAAGCGACGCTGTTACCAGAGAGTTATTATCCGAGGAAATATCTATTCCTATGATATTTCGCTTGTGGATGGAGGAATTTTCCCAAATCAGGTTTTTGAGGCTTTCATTGTAAACCATTACCCGACCCGCCGAAAAACTACCTATTCCCATAGCAAAAAACTCACCACTGTCGCTAAAGGTGCCTACAGGGCTGAAAACATCCATGCCTGGTAACTGTAATGAGACTAAATGTTGATCATCATAAATTTCATGAATCTCTCCGAGGCCGTCTTTTTGGCTAAATGCGTATAACTGACTTTTTTTTGAATTTTGGTACAGGTCCGTAAATTGGTGGCCATCGATATGTAATACAATCTCCCGTTTGTTCGATTCCAACCATACACATTGTATGCTTCCATTCCGATCTCCGTGGTAAAACCGATTATTGTCGAAAGAGAAAACTCCGCAATCTGATGGCGACTCAGTCAAAATATTTGAAACGATCAAACCATCACTGAGGGAGTAGATTTCGATGTTGAATTTTCCTCCTGATTTTCCTCCAACAGCAATAAATTTTTCATCATTAGAAAAAGCGGAAAAAAACAAACGATCGTAGTTTTTGTCAAATATCACGCCATCCTCAGATTTCAGATCCAAAATCTTTAGCCGAGATGTAAGCCCACTGTTGCTGATGCATGAAGCATACCTTTTATTTTGGCTTATTAGACCCCGTATTGAACTTAAATTGAGGTCTAGTTCCATTTCCGCATCTTTCTTAATGCCAATATGTTTTGGGAAATGATGCGAAGTTAAAATTGCTCCAATTTTTGTGATGATACGCGGATCATCCTTTGTATTTCTGTATGTATTTACCAAGAGTTCTAATGCTAGATCAGGTCTGTCTTTATCTAAGTATTGATCGACTGTCTCAAATTTGGAATCGACCAGATACTGACTTGCCACCTGCTCCGATTGGTGCGCTTGGAAAGCCAGGAAGCCCACAAGTATTATCATAACAAAAAGAAAAATCGCAAATACGCGGGATCGTTTTGCCGAAATAGCCTGCATTCGAGCTTTTTGTTTTTCGGCCTCTGCCAAAGCTTTTGCCTGGTCCAGTTCGCGTTTTCGTGCTGCCTCCTTTGCCTTTAACTCTGCTTCAAAATCTTCTTTTGAATCATCCAGAAACTGCATCGCTCGGTTAAAGCTGTCATTGATGCGGCTTCCCCAGTTCGCATTGGGCTTGTTATGGCTTCTCCACGCCAGTGCGATCTTGAGATCAGGGTCGCGATAATAACCTGCCTCACCTCGCTGATGGAGCTCAGCCGTTTCACACAAACGACTGTATATTCGAGCTGATTCAGCTTCTTCACTGACCCATGTTCTGAGGCGTTTCCATACTCGCATCAGACTTTCATGGGAAATATCGATAATGACATTATCATGCAATTTTACGCTCTCACCCGGCATGATAAACGTGCGACCGGTAGGGCGAAATGCGTTTATAACCCGGCTTAAATCCTCGCCAAAGTCGCCGGTGATTTCATTGATATCTCCCAAGGGAAGAGGACGCCTGATGCCGCGTCCATTGGACTGTTTTTCCGTGATAGCCTTGAATAGCTTCATGCATATCAGGCGGTGTTGGTCGTCGGGTAAGTCATGGAAGACCTCATCCGCATGGCGTGAAAGCGCCTCCGTCATGCGCCCTATCGCATCATAATGTTCCAGGTCCAGCTCCTTTCCAGGGTCTGACTGAGTCTGCCAGTGATCCCACATGCGCATCAGGGCATGCTGGAGGATGGGGAGTTGATCCGGGTCATCACCAATGTCGTTGAGTAACTGTTGCTTCAAGCGAGGCGATATATCCGCACCACCCACTTTAACGGGGCCTTCAATGGCACGGGCGCGCTGTTTGCGATTCAATCGGGGAATCAGATACTCCCCTTCATTGACAGCCTCTGCCAGACCTTGGAATTCGGCACAGTCACCCAGGAAATCCGAGCGCATGGTCAGGATGATAAAAACAGGCACCTCACTTTGACGTGCTGTTTCGAGCAATAACTGAATAAAATGAGATGCCTCCTGGCTAGCTTTCTCGCCATTTTGGCGGAAGCGAAAGATCTCCTCAAATTGATCTACCAATAGGAGAAGATTGGTGCCCTTCTCAATTTCAGAATGACGATAGGCTTCGATGAGCCCCAAACCACTGCGTGTCAGTGTGGCCCGAGTCTGGAGAATGTTTTCCTCGTTTTCTTCTCCGGAAAGGTCTGATGCGACCAATGCTTCTGCGAGGTTGCTTAATGGATCCCCGCCCGGACGCTTGATGGCGAGTTCCCACGCAATGGACGTGCTGGTCATCGTGCCGCCGTGCAGCTCCGGGAGAAGGCCGGCACGTACCAATGATGATTTTCCGCTTCCGGAGGCTCCAACGACCGCAAGGAATCGTGTATTGCCCAACCGCTGGAGGAGTTGTGTCACCTGTTCCTCGCGCCCGAAGAACAGGTAGTTCTCGTCGAATTCAAATGGACGCAGTCCGGGAAATGGATTTCCTTCAAACATACCTATTAATCGTTGGTTTTAATTTTCTTGATAAACTCATCCAAAGGGCTCAGGTCAGCATCAGGGATGTGAATGATTTCAGCCAGATGGGAACGAAAGCGATCCTTGTGGCGTGACTCCGGGGGCGCGATCAAGATAGCTTTTTCCCTAATAGGTTGCTTGCGCCCCTGCCCGGAGGCCTTGATCATATTGTTGAGTTTCATGTTTACCCATTGACGGGTAGCGCTGCCAAAATAAATCAGCACGGAGTCGCAGATACGTAAGTTTTCCATGTGAGCCTCCGCTACATCAGACTCGGTTCCGGAGAAAACAGGAATCACTACTTCAAGTCCCTGATCAAAAAGGTAATCCTCAATTGCTTCGATTTTTTCTTCATCATTTGGTGGGGCCATTAGATAGACTGTCCTTGGGCCATTATTGGAGTCCATCTTTGCTTCGTCATCGGTGGTTCTTGGTTCTTGCGAAAAATGATCAATGACCAGGCCCTTGAATGTCTCAAAGCTTCCTTCCACAAAGTCCGTGTGTTGGTAGGTGGCTGGATCTACTCGCAGTCGGTCTACAAAGTCCTTTTGCTTTTCCTCGGATGCTTTCAACTGGTTTGGAAGCCAGATCAGGCGCTCCATTTCATTATTTGACGCTTCCTGTGCCGAGATCTGGATTTGGCTTTCAATGATGGATTTATCGGCTGCTTCCGGGATCATACCGTAACTGGATCCAAGGAGGTGAATGGCAACATCGGCGCGTTCCATGAATTGGCAGATCATACCTTTCATGGTGTCCTCATCGAATGGCAGCTGTCGATCGGGAAGGATCAAATGCCCGCGCTCGCGCAGGTCCCGGGCAATATTTTCACGGTCCTCGTTTCGATCTGCCGTTGTTGTAGCGAGGTAAACCGTCTTTGCTCCCTGCTTGGGAAGAGTGGTTTCTGATAAACCACTCCTTTTTCCATCCGATTTTTTCAGGATCTCGCAAATTTCGTAAGCCAGATCGTAGATGCGAGTGAAATAATTCTGCCGAGCTTCCTTTCCAAAGGCCTCGTTGTATTCGACCACCTTACCGGAATCATTGTCGAAGTCATAAAAATTGAAGCCCAAGACGCTCCCAAAGACTTGTTTCAATTCCGGATGCACGTCTTGTGGATCATACGGCGTCTTGACTACCTTCAACACCCGTGACTTTCCGGCCAAGGCAACCCCACTGCTCAGTTCAGCATTGCGGTAGAACTCCTTGATTTCCTTGTTGCACCATTCGGACTTGATATAGCGAGGGCTCAAGACAGAGACCATTAGTTTGGTATTTTTGAACTGATCTACAATTTCGTTATCAAAGATGTCACTTCCTGAAAGCTTTTGGTCACGCCAGATTTTAGGTTTTTCTCCCATTAACTGGGCTAATCGATTTTGCAGCACACGATGGAACTCAGAAATCCAGCCCTTCTGGTCTTCTGAAATGGGAAGATCATCGATATGAGCATAACTGATAAATAGGTCATTCATAATAATGCTGAGATGTGGAAATGGTCAGTATTCAGTGGAGAGATTTACGGCTCCATGTCTCCTGTGGCATAACCATTTGAGTTATCGAGTCAGCGCCTGTTTGCGTTGATGTTATTAAGGCCAAACAATAGGTGAAATTCCTATTGTTCCTTATTTGCCTGGTAGCGCTGGGACGTAGTCTAATCCAGATAATATAATGACAACGTTATTGAGCCTAAAGTTGGGCCAAAAAGTTTTCAAGAAAGAGGTTAATGGAATTTCCGAGTCGTAAACCTCCAAAAGATTCCTATCTCGAAAGAATTTTTGACGTGATCGTAATATGCAGGTTATCAGTTATATAGAAATATTGATGTGTATTCCAAT